>NZ_JBEXXN010000040.1:0-60771 GCF_040630445.1 Streptomyces sp. NPDC005805 | reverse complement strand
CGGGCGGGCGCGGGCCCCGGGCCTCCCCCCCAAACCCCCCGGGCCCCTCGCCGTCCCGGAAGTCCCGGCAAGCCGGTCCGGGCCGCCGGGCTCAGACGCCCCCGTCCGCCGCCCCGGACTCGGGCCGGCCCCGCATCGCGGCCGGCTCCTCGTTCGGGATCGCCCCGCCGAAGCGCCGGTCGCGCTGGGCGTACTCCAGGCAGGCGCGCCACAGGTCGCGGCGGTCGAAGTCGGGCCACAGCACGTCCTGGAAGACCATCTCGGCGTAGCTGGACTGCCAGAGCAGGTAGTTGGAGGTGCGCATCTCGCCGCTGGGGCGCAGGAAGAGGTCCACGTCCGGCATGTTCGGGTAGTACAGGTACTTCTGGAAGGTCTTCTCGTTGACCTTCGACGGGTCCAGCTTCCCCGCAGCCACGTCCCGGGCGATGGCCTGCGCCGCGTCCGCGATCTCGGCACGGCCGCCGTAGTTGACGCAGAAGTACAGCGTCATCCGGTCGTTGTCGACGGTCTGTTCCTGGGCGACCTGGAGCTCCTGGACGACGGACTTCCACATCTTGGGCATCCGGCCGACCCAGCGGATGCGGATGCCCAGCTCGTCCATCTCGTCCCGGCGGCGGCGGATGACGTCCCGGTTGAAGTTCATCAGGAAGCGGACCTCGTCGGGCGAGCGCTTCCAGTTCTCGGTGGAGAAGGCGTAGAGGGAGAGGTTCTTGACGCCCATCTCGATGCAGCCCTTGAGCACGTCGAGGACGACGCCCTCGCCGACCTTGTGCCCCTCGGTGCGTGGCAGGCCCCGTTCCTTGGCCCAGCGGCCGTTGCCGTCCATGACGCAGGCCACATGGTTCGGCACCAGCTCCGCCGGGATCCGGGGCGGCCGGGCGCCGGACGGGTGCGGCTCGGGGACCTTGTACTCGCGGCGGGACCGGCCCAGGATTCCGCGTCGTGCCATGCGGCTCACAACTCCTAGCTTCTGCTTCCTACGACTTCTCGACGTACCGCAACGAGCGCAGCCCGCGCTCCAGGTGCCAGTGCAGATACGCGGACACCAGCCCGCTCCCCTCCCTGACGTGGCGCGCCTCGCAGGCGTCCGCGGTCGGCCAGTCGCCGGTGAGCAGCGCACTGAGCAGGGCGATGGCCTCCGCAGAGGGTACGACGCTGCCCGGCACCCGGCAGTCACCGCATATGGCGCCGCCCGCGGCGACCGAGAAGAAGCGGTTGGGGCCGGGGAGGCCGCAGCGCGCGCAGTCGTCGAAGCTGGGCGCGTAGCCGTTGACCGCGAGGGAGCGCAGCAGGAAGGCGTCGAGGACCAGGTTGGGCGCGTGCTCCCCGCGCGCGAGGGTGCGCAGCGCGCCGACGAGCAGCAGGTACTGCTGCACGGCGGGCTCCCCCTCGTGGTCGGTGAACCGCTCGGCGGTCTCCAGCATGGCGGTGCCGGCGGTGTAGCGGGCGTAGTCGGTGACGATGCCGCCGCCGTAGGGGGCGATGGTCTCCGACTGGGTGCACAGTGGCAGGCCGCGGCCGACCAGTTCGCTGCCGCGGGCGAAGAACTGCACGTCGACGTGGGAGAACGGCTCCAGCCGCGCCCCGAACTTCGACTTGGTCCGCCGCACCCCGCGCGCCACCGCCCGCACCCGCCCGTGCCCCCGCGTGAGCAGCGTGATGATCCGGTCGGCCTCCCCCAGCTTCTGGGTGCGCAGCACGACCCCGTCATCACGGAACAGACTCATGCGCCCCATTCTCCCGCACCGGCCCCCTCCCGAGGGCCGCACACGCACTACACCTGGTGCCCCGCGCCCGACGGGGTCTTCCGCCGGGCGCGGGACGTTCAAGAACTGCTGACCGCCAAGGGGCTGCACCGCAGCGCGGGCCGGGTCGGCCTCCTCGTCGCCGCGACCGCCGAACTGGCCGGCCTGACGCTGCTCCACCGCGACCGGGGCTTCCCTACCGTCGCCGCGGTCACGGGTCAGCCCGAGCGGATGATCGACCTCCACCCCTGAGCCCGTCCCCGGAAAACCCCGTGCGGGCGCGGCGGGCGCTCCACTAGCGTGCGCCGGCATGACGTCTCCCGCCCGCATACGCCCCCCGTTCACCGCCGACGAGCGGACCCAGCTGATGGGCTGGTTCCAGATGCAGCGCGCGATCGTGCACTACAAGTGCGAGGGCCTGTCCGAGGAGGACGCGCACCGGCCGGTGCTGCCGAAATCGCCGCTGATGACCGTCGCCGGGCTGGTGTCCCACCTCCGCTGGGCCGAGCAGACCTGGTTCGAGGTCCTGTTCCTCGGCCGCCCCGCCGAGGGGCCCCAGTTCTCCGAGGACCCCGAGGACCTGGACATGAGGGCCGACGGGACTCCCCTGGCCCGGCTCCTCGACGACTACCGCGCACAGTGCGTGACATCCGACGAGATCATCGCCGCGCACGAACTCGACGCGGCCGGCCGCCACCCCGACTTCACCTCCGCCCAGGCGTCCCTGCGCTGGATGATCATTCATATGATCGAGGAGACCGCCCGCCACGCGGGCCACCTGGACGCGATCCGCGAACTCCTCGACGGCGAGACCGGCTACTACTGAGCCCCGGACCGGGGTTGGTCGGGTCAGGTCACCTCGCCGCGGCTGCGGGCGTTGACGTACGCGGTCGTCGCGCTGATGCGTTCCGCGGCCGTCGCGGGGCGCACCTCGTCCGGGGCGCACTCCCACTCGCGGCCGCCGCCGACCGGTCTCAGGGACAGGAAGGGTCCGGCCGCCCCCATGAACCGGCCGACCCGGCCCGTGCGGATGTCGACGACGTACGTACCGATGGGCAGGGTCATGGCGTGCGACCCCCTTCCCTGGGCAGAGCTGCGGCGATCAGACCGACAGTGTCCACCGTGCGGTGCCCCGATCCGGCGAGGGGACACGGCGTGTCACGGGTGTAGGACGCCGGTTCGACACACTTCGAAACGCTTGGGCACACGGCGGGGAGCACGGGTCGACCGGCCCACGCTCCCCGGGGCCGCGGCGGCCCACGAGACTCATCAAGCGGGACTTCGAGAGGGCATAAGTCAGCCTTATGAGCTCATAGACAGGGGGCGCGTACCAACTTAGGCTTGCCTTAGTTTAAGATTCCCTTCGAGCTTCTTGTCGCCGCCCGAAGGGACCCTGTCATGACCCGCCCCCTGCGGGTAGCCATCGTCGGAGCCGGCCCCGCCGGTATCTACGCCGCCGATGCGCTGCTGAAGTCCGAGGTTGCCGCCGACCCCGGCGTCTCGATCGACCTCTTCGAGCGGATGCCCGCGCCCTTCGGTCTGATCCGTTACGGCGTCGCCCCCGACCACCCCCGGATCAAGGGCATCATCACCGCCCTGCACCAGGTGCTCGACAAGCCGCAGATCCGCCTCTTCGGCAACGTCGACTACGGGACCGACATCTCCCTGGACGACCTGCGCACCTTCTACGACGCCGTGGTCTTCTCCACCGGCGCGACCGCCGACCGCGCGCTCGACATCCCGGGCATCGAGCTGGACGGCTCCTACGGCGCGGCCGACTTCGTCGCCTGGTACGACGGCCACCCGGACTGGCCCCGTACCTGGCCGCTCACGGCCGAGAAGGTCGCGGTCCTCGGCGTCGGCAACGTGGCCCTCGACATCGCGCGCGTCCTCGCCAAGACGGCCGAGGAGCTGCTGCCGACGGAGATCCCGCCGAACGTCCACGAGGGGCTGAAGCTCAACCGGGCCAAGGAGATCCACGTCTTCGGCCGCCGCGGCCCGGCCCAGGCGAAGTTCAGCCCGCTGGAGCTGCGCGAGCTGGACCACTCCCCGAACATCGAGGTCATCGTCGACCCCGAGGACATCGACTACGACGAGGGCTCGATCGAGACCCGCCGCGGCAACAAGCAGGCGGACATGGTCGCCAAGACCCTGGAGAACTGGGCGATCCGCGACATCGGCGAGCGCCCGCACAAGCTCTTCCTGCACTTCTTCGAGTCCCCCTCCGAGATCCTCGGCGAGGACGGCGAGGTCGTCGGCCTGCGCACCGAGCGCACCGCCCTGGACGGCACGGGCAACGTCAAGGGCACCGGCGAGTTCAAGGACTGGGACGTCACCGCCGTCTACCGCGCGGTCGGCTACCTCTCCGACGAACTGGTCAAGCTCCCCTGGGACGTCGAGACGGGCACCGTCCCGGACGAGGGCGGCCGGGTGATCCAGGAGTCCGGCGAGCACCTGGACTCCACGTACGTCACGGGCTGGATCCGCCGCGGCCCGGTCGGCCTCATCGGCCACACCAAGGGCGACGCCAACGAGACGATCTCCAACCTTTTGGACGACTTCGCCAACGGCCGCCTCCAGAGCCCGGCCTCGCCGGAGCCGGACGCGGTCGAGGGCTTCCTGTCCGGCCGGAACGTCCGCTGGACCACCTGGGAGGGCTGGTACAAGCTCGACGCCGCCGAGAAGGCGCTGGGCGAGCCCCAGGGGCGTGAGCGCGTGAAGATCGTCGAGCGCGAGGACATGCTCCGCGAGAGCGGCGCCTGACGCCTGCGGCGCGCAGGAGTGGTCCCGAGGGCCCGGTGGCTGCTGCCACCGGGCCCTCGGGCTTGCGGGGCACCGGGGGTGCGGCCGGGGCGCCTCGGGCGTTACGGGGAACCGGGCGCGGCCCGGTGCCGTGGGCGGACGCTGCCAGGCCCTCGGGTGGTGCCGACGCCGCCGGGCCCTCCGGCGTTGCCCGGCGCGGCCGTCAGGGGCCGTCGCCGCCCGGGACGACCAGGCCCGACTCGTAGGCCACAATGACCAGTTGGGCGCGGTCCCGGGCGGAGAGCTTGCCCATGATGCGGCTGACGTGGGTCTTCGCCGTGAGCGGGCTCAGCCCCAGGGCCTCCGCGATCTCGGTGTTGTTCAGACCGCGCGCCACCAGGGTCAGGACCTGGCGTTCGCGGTCGGTGAGGTGGTCCGGTCCGCCGCCGGGGCCCAGGCCGTGGGCGCCGCCCGGGAGGCCGGGAGTGCTCAGGAAGCGGGCGATCAGCCGGGAGGTCGGGCCGGGCGACAGCAAGGACTCGCCCGCCGCGACCGTGCGGATCGCGGTCAGCAGCTCGGCGGGCCGGGTGTCCTTCACCAGGAAGCCGGAGGCGCCCGCGCGCAGGGCGTCGACGATGTGCTGGTCCGTGTCGTACGTGGTCAGCACCAGGACCTTCACCCCGGCCAGATCCTCGTCCGCCGCGATCAGCCGGGTGGCGCCGATACCGTCCAGCTCCGGCATCCGGATGTCCATGACGACCACGTCCGCCCGCGCGGAACGCGCCAGGGCGACCGCCTCCGCGCCGGTGCCCGCCTCGCCGACGACCGCCATGTCCGGGGCGGACTCCAGCAGCATCGCGAAGGCGGCGCGCACCAGGGTCTGGTCGTCGGCGAGCAGGACGCGGATCATACGGGGGCCTCCGAGGGCTGGAACGGGAGGACGGCCGCGACCCGGAACCCGGGCCGGCCGGGGCGCGGGCCCGCCGTCAGGGTGCCGCCCACGCTGCGGGCGCGCTCACGCATACCCAGGATGCCGAAGCCGTCGGCACGGGCCGCGCCTCCGGTACCGGCGTCCGGGCCGGGGGCGGGACCGTCGTCGGTGACGGTGACCCGGAGCGCGTCGCCGGCCCGTTCCACCACGACGTGGACGCACACCCCGCGCCCCGCGTGCCGGACCGCGTTGGTCAGGGACTCCTGCACGATCCGGTAGGCCGCCGCCTCCACCGCGGGCGGGACGCTCCCCTCCCCCGTGCGCAACTCCAGCCGCGCGCCCGTCGCCGCCGTGCGGACGAGGGCGGGGAGCGCGGCCAGGCCGGGCAGCGGGCCGTCGCCGCCCGCGGGCCCCCCGCCCGTGCCGGCGCGCAGCACCTCCAGGGTGGTGCGCAGTTCGCCGCGCGCGGTACGGCAGGTGTCCGCGATCTCGTCCAGCGCGGCGGCGACGGCGGCCCGGTCGAGCCGGTCCGGGTCGACGGTCAGGACGTGTGAGGCGACGGAGGTCCGCACCCCGATGAGGGTGATCGAGTGGGCGAGCAGATCGTGCAGATCGCGGGCGATCCGCAGCCGCTCCTCCGCGACCCGGCGGGCGGCCTCCTCCTCGCGGGTGCGCTCGGCGCGCTCCGCCCGGCCGAGGACGGAGGCGATGTAGAGCCGGTAGACCCGTACGTCGATGCCGAAGACGAGGGCGGCGAGCACCCAGCCGGTGGTGCGCAGGGCCTCCAGCCCCTCGCTGGTGCCGACGCTGAACATGGCGAGCAGGCTGACGCCGATGACGGCCCCGCCCACCAGGACGGTGCGCAGGGGGCGCGCGACCATCGCGTAGGTGTAGAGCGCGAGGAGGGAGGCGGGCACGGGAGCGGCGTGCGCGTGGTCCAGCAGGTGGTACGGCCCGACGCACGCCACCACCGTGAACAGCACCGCCCCGGGCCGGGCCCGCCGCCAGGCCAGGGGGACGACGGACCCGGCCAGCAGCAGCCACCCGAGCGGGTCGGGGCGGCGGGCCGGGTCCACCAGCAGGGCGAGCGCGACGGCCAGGGCCCCGACGACGGCGGCCAGGATCGCGTCGTTGCGGGCCCGGTGCGGGACGGTCAGCGGGTCCCGGCTGACCGCGTGCAGCACCCGTTCCCCCAGGCGGGGCCCGGTCGTTGGCGTGCTCGGCGGCGACGACTCTTCCACGGGCTCCATCCTGGGGTATCGGATGCGGGTGGCGGCAGGGCGGGGCCACCGGGGTGCCGGCCCTCAGCGCCCGGCGGGCTCCCCGGCCGCCGCCTTCCGGACGGCCGGCTTCCGGCTGAGCGGGCCGGGCCACCAGATCCGGCGGCCCAGCAGCAGGCTCACCGAGGTCACCAGGTACGTCCGCACCAGGAAGGTGTCCAGCAGGACGCCCACCGCGACCAGGAAGCCCATCTCCACCAGCGGCACCATCGGCAGCGCCGCCAGGACCGCGAAGGTGGCCGCGAGGACCACGCCCGCCGAGGCGATCACCCCGCCCGTGGTGCGCAGCGCCGTGAGCGCCGCGTCCCTCGGGTCCCCGCCCGCCAGGCACTCCTCCCGCATCCGGTGCACCAGGAAGATGCCGTAGTCGACGCCGAGGGCGACGAGGAAGACGAAGGACAGCAGCGGCAGGCTCGGGTCGAGGCCCGCGAAGCCGAAGACCGGCTCGAAGAGCAGCCCGCCGAGGCCGAGGACCGCGCCCCAGACGGCGACGACGGCGGCGGTGAGGACCAGCGGTGCGACCAGGCTGCGCAGCAGGACGACGAGGACGAGCAGCACCGCGCCGAGGACCAGGGGCACCACGACCTTCCGGTCCCGGGAGTTGGTGTCCGCCAGGTCGAGCTGCTGGGCGCTCGGGCCGCCCACCCGGCTGCCGTCGAGCGCGGGCGAGGCGCGCAGGGCGCGGATGGTCGCGGTCTCGCCGGCGGTCTCGGGGGCGTCCTTCGCGAAGACGGCGATCTCGGTCCAGCCGTCCGCCGTGCGGCCCTGGCGCACCTCGGCCACGCCGTCCGCGGCGCGGGCCCCCGCGAGCGCCTCGGCCGCCCGGTCGGCGGGCGCGACCACGCTGATCGGCTGGGCGCTGCGCTCCGGGTAGGCGTCGGTGAGCCGGGTCATGGCGGTGACGGACTCGGGCCGGTCGGTGAAGGTGTCCTCCTGGGCGAGGCCCCCGGGCAGGTTGAGGCCGCCGAGGGCGAGGGCGCCGAGCAGGGCGGCGCCGAGGACGAGGACGGCGCCGGGTCGACGGCCGGCCGCACCGCCCATGGTGGCGAACACCGAGCGCCGGGTGGGCACTTCGGCGCCGTGGCGGGGCACCAGCGGCCAGAACACCCGGCGGCCGAGCAGCACCAGCAGGGCCGGGAGGAGGGTCGTCATCGCGGCGAGGGCGCACACCACGCCGACGGCGCCGACCGGTCCGAGGCCGCTGGCGCTGTTGAGGTCGGCGGCGAGCAGGCAGAGCAGACCGGCGGCGACGGTCCCGGAGGAGGCCAGGACGGCGGGGCCGCAGCCGCGCAGGGCGGTGACCATCGCGTCGTAGGGGTCGGGGACGCGGCGCAACTCCTCCCGGTAGCGGGCGACGAGCAGCAGGGCGTAGTCGGTGCCCGCGCCGAAGACGAGCACGGTCATCAGGGCGGCGCTCTGGCTGGTGACGGTCAGGTCGAAGCCCTGGATCAGGCCGTATACGACCGCCTGCGAGGCGACGGCGGCGACGCCGACCACGACGAGGGGCACCAGCCACAGGAAGGGGCTGCGGTAGGTGACCACCAGCAGCACGGCGACGACCAGCGCGGTCGCGAGCATCAGGGTGCCGTCGATGGTCTCGAAGACCTTCTCCATGTCGCTCTGGAGGGCGCCGGGGCCGCCGAGTTCGACGTCCAGACCCGCTGGCGTGCCCTGCCCGATCCGCTCCCGCACGTCCTCGACGAGCGCGGTACGGGCCGCGTTGTCGGTACCGGGCTCGGTGGACGACAGGGGGTACATCAGCGTGGTCCCGTCGGCGGACGGCACCCCTCGGGGCGGCCCGCTCGTGAACCGGTGCGCCCCGGCGACCTCGGCGAGGCGCTCCTCGGCGTGCGCACGGTCGGCGTCGCTCAGCCCGCCGTCCCGGTGCACGACGACGAGCAGTTCGGTCGCCTCCCCGCCGGGCATGGCCTGCTGGATCCGGGCGACGGCGGTGGAGTCGGCGCTCGCGGGCAGATAGTCGACGATGTTGTCCCGCTGCGCGTCGGCGAGCCGGCTCGCGAACGGCAGCGCGAGCACGACGACGACGGCCCACAGCACCACCACGGCCCAGGGCACGGCCCTCCGCCGCGCCGTGGGCACCCCCGGCTCCCGAGGCCCCGCCTCGGCAACGGTGTCGACGGTCGATACGGGCGCCATGGGCTCCCCCTCCCTCGGGCGTCCCACGACACCCGGTCCCCCTCACCCTCCCGCCGCCCGCGCCGCCTTTCCTCGCCCCCGAGCCCGAGATCCCGGGTACTCCGGTGGGTGGCGGAAGGGGGCCGCTACTCCCCGGGGAGTAGCGGGGGTGGCCACCCGGGGGGCGGGGCGGGGCTCGGGCGGAGCCCGGCCCGCCGGAGGCGGGGGTGCGGGCGGCACCAGCCGGCCGCGCCCGCCTCGCCGGGCGGCGGCGCAGCCCTACGGCAGCGGCAGCAACCCGGCGGGCAGGCCCGGCCCGTCCGGAAGCGGGCTCGAAAAGACCCCGGGCCCGGGCGGAGCCCGGCAGCCCACGCGGGTACCGGGCCGACAGGGGCCCGGGGCCGCGCCCCGGTCCGCCGGGGCGGGCGCGGCCCTGCAACGGGACGTGGACGGGGCGGGGCCCGGGGGCGGCCCGGTAGGGCCTCAGCAGGCGCAGCAGCACGACGGCCCCGGGGCGCGGCCCCTACCGGGAGCCGGCCCGGGCCCGGTGGAGGGCGGGGCGGGCGCGGGGGCGCTGCCCCGGACGAAGGGCGGTGGGTGGGTCAGAACGGCGCGCGGGCCGTCTCCATCAGGCGGGCCGTGTCCGCGTCGGCCAACCGCAGCGCCGCGCCCACGATCGTCAGGACGTCGCGCTCGGCCTGGGTGTAGGGGCCGTCGGCGAGGGCGATGCGGGCGCCCTGGAGGAGGAGGGACTCGCGGCCGGAGGGAGCGAGGTGCGGGGCGAGGGGCTCCAGAGCCTCGTGGAGTTCGATGGCGAGGGCGGCGCCGTAGGGCGTGGTGTCGTCCGTCATATAGCGCCCGGTGTCGGCGGCGAGGGCCTCGATCAGGGCGACGAGGGAGTCCTCGGTGCAGTCCGCGAGGCCGCCCGCCCGGACCGCCTGCACCGCCGTCGCGCGCACCGCGCCCGAGGAGGTGCCGCCCGAGGCGAGGACCGCGAGCGCGACGGTGTGCACCGCGTCCCGGAGCATGGCCGAGAAGCGCGCGGTGGTGGGGTGGTCGAGGGCGTCGGGGCCGAAGTGGGCGTGGCAGGCGGCGCATTCGACGATCGGGCCGGTGACTCCGCGCCCCAGCAGCGGCACCCCGAGCAGGGTGAAGCGGCGGCGCCCGGTCCGGCGGCGGTAGTTGCGGTCGCCCCCGCAGCCGGCGCAGAAGAACTCGCCGTCCCCGACGGTGCTCCATGACGTGCGGATGCCGCAGACCCGCGCATTCCGGCCGAACAGTCCCCGGTCCTGCAGCACGTCACACCTCCGTCATGCTGCGGCAACATTGCCGCGTGGACGTGATGTTAGCCACACCGGCCGGGCCGCGTCAGCACCCTGTCGACAGGAGGCCCGGCACATGGCCGGATCCGCGCGATCCGCCGAGGGGGTGCCGGACGCGTGGAACCGCCGGATACCGCCCGGTTCGGGCACCCGGTGGCACGGACGCGCCCCGGGTGACCGGCGCCCCGCCGGTTGACCCGGCGGGGCGCGCGGCGGACCGGGGGCCGGTGGTCAGCGCGCCGCGCGGTTGACCGCCGAGACGACCGCCTTCAGCGAGGCCCGGGTGGTGTTCGCGTCGATGCCGATGCCCCACAGCGCCTTGCCGTCGATCGCGCACTCGATGTACGAGGCGGCCTGCGCGGACGCGCCCTCGCTCATGGTGTGCTCCTGGTAGTCCAGCAGGCGCACATCCACCCCGATGGCGTTCAGCGCGGCGAAGAAGGCGGAGATCGGACCGTTGCCGGTGCCGCTCAGGACCGTGTCGACGCCGTCCACGACCGCCTCGACGGTCAGGGTGTCGACCCCGTCCTTGTCGGTGGTGGTCTGGCCGGAGCGGATCTGGATGCGGCCCCAGCGCTCCGCCCCGTCCTGCGGGTTGGGCAGGTACTCGTCCTGGAAGACGGACCAGATCGCGGCCGGCGTGACCTCGCCGCCCTCCGTGTCGGTCTTGGCCTGGATGATCCGGGAGAACTCGATCTGCATCCGGCGCGGCAGGTCCAGCTTGTGGTCGTTCTTCAGGACGTACGCGATCCCGCCCTTGCCGGACTGGGAGTTGACCCGGATGACCGCCTCGTAGGACCGGCCGACGTCCTTGGGGTCGATGGGCAGGTACGGCACCGCCCACTCGATCTCGTCGACCGTCTTCCCGGCGGCGGCCGCGTCCGCCTCCATCGCGTCGAAGCCCTTCTTGATGGCGTCCTGGTGGGAGCCGGAGAAGGCCGTGTAGACCAGGTCGCCCGCGTAGGGGTGGCGCGGGTGGACCTCCATCTGGTTGCAGTACTCGCTGGTGCGGCGGATGTCGTCGATCTGCGAGAAGTCGATCTGCGGGTCGACGCCCTGGGAGAACAGGTTCATCCCCAGGGTGACCAGGTCGACGTTGCCGGTGCGCTCGCCCTGGCCGAACAGGCAGCCCTCGATGCGGTCCGCGCCCGCCATGATCGCCAGTTCGGCGGCGGCGACGGCGGTCCCGCGGTCGTTGTGCGGGTGGACGGACAGGCAGACGTGCTCGCGGCGGGTCAGGTTGCGGGACATCCACTCGAAGCGGTCCGCGTGCGTGGACGGCGTCGAACGCTCCACCGTGGCGGGCAGGTTGAGGATGATCTCGCGGCCGGGGCCGGGCTGCCAGACGTCGCAGACGGCCTCGCAGACCTCCAGGGCGAAGTCCAGCTCGGTGTCGGTGAAGATCTCGGGGCTGTACTGGTAGCCGAAGACCGTCTCCTCGCCCAGCAGCTTCTCGGCGTACTCCATGACCAGCCGGGTGCCGTCGACGGCGATCTGCTTGATGTCCTCCTTGGAGCCGCGGAAGACGACCCGGCGGAAGACGGGCGCGGTGGCGTTGTACAGGTGGACGGTGGCCCGCTTGGCGCCGACCAGGGACTCCACGGTCCGCTCGATCAGGTCCTCGCGGGCCTGGGTCAGCACGGAGATGGTGACGTCGTCCGGGATCGCGCCCTCGTCGATGATGGAGCGGACGAAGGCGAAGTCGGTGTCGCCGGAGGAGGGGAAGCCGACCTCGATCTCCTTGTAGCCCATGCGTACCAGCAGGTCGAACATCTCCCGCTTGCGGGCCGGGCTCATCGGGTCGATCAGCGCCTGGTTGCCGTCGCGCAGGTCGGTGGAGAGCCAGCGGGGAGCCTTGGTGATGCGCTGCTCCGGCCAGGTGCGGTCCGGGATGGCGACGGCCTCGTAGCGGCCGTACTTGTGGACCGGCATGCCGGACGGCTTCTGCGTGTGCGTCGTATTGGTGATCGGGGTGGGGCGGCCGATCCACTGCGACTGCGTCATGGCGTAGGGCTCCTCGGGATCCTGCGGGGATGGGGGCCGACTGGGTCGAAGCAGCACCAGACTCCGCGGGGAGGGGGTCGGCCTACGACTACAGGCCCTCGCCGCGGCAGCTAAGGAGAAGCAGCCCGAAACGCATGATGCGGAGCAGCCTAACCGAGCTTCGGCGTGAGCGTGGTCCCTGTTTCAGTATGCGGGACGACCGATCGGCAACGGGCAGATGTGGTCAATCCCTCCATTCCTCCCGTCACCCCTGACGGGGAGTGACGGAGAGGGTACCCGCTGACACATTTGCCGGTATGGACTTTCGCACCCCGCTGCCCGCCCCGTCCGCCGCCCCGGTCTTCTGCGGCATCGTGCCGCCGCACCTCCTCGACCGGCTCGCCCGCTCCGGCGACCCGGCGCTCGCCGGCCCGGCCCGGCGCACCCTCCAGGCGGACGCGGCCCAGCGCACCGCCCGCCGGCTGACCACGGTGGCCGGCCCCGCCGGCGCCCGCTCCGCCGCGGGCGCCCGCTCGCGCCGCACGGTGTACGACGCGGGGAACCGCACCGCGCTGCCCGGCACCGAGGTCCGCGCCGAGGGCGGGGAGCCGGTCGCCGACGCCACCGTGAACCGCGCCTACGCGGGCCTCGGCGCCACCCTCACCCTGCTGCGCGAGGCGTACGGGCACGAGTCCGTCGACGGCGCGGGCCTCCCGCTGGACGCGACCGTCCACTACGACGAGAAGTACGGCAACGCCTTCTGGAACGGCGAGCAGATGGTGTTCGGCGACGGGGACGGCGAGATCTTCCTCGACTTCACGGTCGCCGTCGACGTGATCGCGCACGAACTCGCCCACGGCCTCACCCAGTACACGGCGAACCTCAGCTACTTCGGCCAGCCGGGCGCGCTGAACGAGTCCGTCTCGGACGTGCTCGGCTCCCTCGTCAAGCAGCACACCCTCGGGCAGAACGCGGACGAGGCGGACTGGCTGATCGGCGCCGGCCTCCTGGCGCCCCGGGTCACCGGCTCGGCGCTGCGCTCGATGAAGGCCCCGGGCACGGCGTACGACGACGACGTCCTCGGCAGGGACCCGCAGCCGGCGACGATGGCGGACTATGTGCACACCGGCCGGGACAACGGTGGTGTGCACATCAACTCCGGCATCCCCAACCACGCCTTCCACCTGCTGGCCGTCCGCCTCGGCGGCCCGGCCTGGGAGCGGGCCGGGCAGATCTGGTTCGACGTGCTGACCGGCGGCGAACTCGCGGTGGACGCGGACTTCGCGAGCTTCGCCCGCCTCACGGTGGCCGCGGCCGCCGAGCGGTACGGCGAGGGCGAGGAGCACGACGCGGTGCTGAAGGCGTGGTCCCAGGTCGGCGTGGACACCACCGGCCGCTGACGCCTCCGGTGTGCTGTCCGGTGTCGGTCCGGCCGCATCCGTACTAGAACGGGAACCATGCGAATCCAGGTAAGGCGTACCGGCGGCTTCGCCGGGATCGAGAAGGTCTCCGAGGTCGACACCACCGCCCGGACCGACGCGGAGGAGGTGCGGGCGCTCGCCGAACGCGCCGTCGCCGAGGCGCACGAGACCCCGCCGGTCGGGGTCCCGGACGGCTTCTCCTACCAGCTCACCGTCGACGGGCGGACGGTGCACTGCGCCGACCCCCGGCTCACCGAGGCGCAGCGCGACCTGATCTCGCTGGTGCTGAAGGAAGGCGCCTGACCCGGCCGCGCGGCCGGGTCAGGGGCGCGGACCGGAGCCGTCAGAAGCCGAGCTTGCGGAGCTGCTTGGGGTCGCGCTGCCAGTCCTTGGCGACCTTGACGTGCAGATCGAGGTAGACGGGCGTGCCGAGCAGCGCCTCGATGTGCTTGCGGGACTTGATCCCGACCTCCTTGAGCCGCTTGCCCTTCGGGCCGATGATGATGCCCTTCTGGCTGGGCCGCTCGATGTAGACGTTCGCGTGGATGTCGAGGAGGGGCCGGTCCGCCGGGCGGTCCTCGCGCGGGATCATCTCCTCGACCACCACCGCGATGGAGTGCGGGAGTTCGTCCCGGACACCCTCCAGCGCGGCCTCGCGGATCAGCTCCGCGACCATGACCTGCTCGGGCTCGTCGGTGAGGTCGCCCTCCGGGTAGAGCGGCGGGCTCTCGGGCAGCAGCGGGGTCAGCAGATCGGCGACGAGCTGCACCTGACTGTCACCCACGGCGGACACCGGCACGATCTCCGCCCACTCGAAACCCAGCTCCTTGCCGAGTTGATCGACGGCGATGAGCTGCTCGGCGAGGGTCTTGGAGTCCACCAGGTCGGTCTTGGTGACGATGGCGACCTTCGGCGTCTTCCTGATCTCCGCCAGCTCCTTGGCGATGTACCGGTCGCCGGGGCCGAGCTTCTGGTCGGCGGGCAGGCAGAAGCCGATCACGTCGACCTCGGCCCAGGTGGTGCGGACCACGTCGTTGAGCCGCTCGCCGAGCAGGGTGCGCGGCTTGTGGAGCCCGGGGGTGTCCACCAGGATCAGCTGCGCGTCGGGCCGGTGGACGATGCCGCGCACCGTGTGCCGGGTGGTCTGCGGCCGGTTGGAGGTGATCGCCACCTTCTGGCCGACCAGAGCGTTCGTGAGGGTGGACTTGCCCGCGTTGGGGCGGCCGACGAAGCAGGCGAAGCCCGCCCGGTGGGGGGCTTCGGAGGACTGGGTACGAGCGCTCATGGCGCCCATTGTCCCTGATCCCGGACGCCCCCCGGTACGCGGCCGGGCCCAGGCGGCCGGGCCCCGGGCGGGCGGGCCGCCCGGGGGCTCCTCAGCCCGCCGCGACCGAGGACTTGAGCTGCCCGTCCGGGCCCGCCAGGAGCACCGGCGTCCCGGCGCCGCCGAGGTCGCGCACGGCGGCCCGGTCCGCGTCGGAGGGCGCATCGGCCTCGGAGACCACGGCCGCGGCCTCCAGGGAGGTCGCCCCGCTGGCGACCGCCATCGCCACGGCGGTCCGCAGGGCGCTGAGCTCCAGCGACGGGAGGGCGACGGTCCCGGCGACATAGGTGCGGCCGGTCTCGTCGCGCACGGCCGCGCCCTCGGGGACGCCGTTGCGGGCCCGGGCGCTGCGCGCCAGCGTGATGATCTTGCGGTCCTCGGGGCCGAGGTCGGCACTCTGCGTCATACCGGCGAGCATAGAGCGGCCCCGGGGCGGGCACGGAGCCGCCCCGGGGCCGGTCGTCAGCCCTGGACAGCCTTGACGAGCTTGTCACCGATCTTGGGGACCAGCTCGTCGAACGCCTTCGCCGCGGCCGGGTCCTCACCGGGGATGTACGCGGCGCGGGTGATCCCGGTTCCCTGACGGGCGACCAGCAGGTGAACCTTGATCGACACGTCCAGGCTCGGGATGGGCATCTCCATGAGGAAGGCGTGCGACTCCTCGGCGGTCTTCGGCGCGGCCGGGAGCTTCTGGACCACCATCTCGACCTTCTCGCCGTCGTCGGTGAACGTCAGCTTCGGGCAGGCGTCCAGGGCGGCGCCGAGCTTGCTGGTGAGGTCCGCCGCGCCGGTGCCCTCGAAGGTGAAGGCCCGCTGGCTGAGGGCGCTGTCGGCCTTCGCACCCTTCTCGAACTCGGCCTCCCCACCCTTGCCGCTGGCGCCCGCGGGCACATCGGTCATCAGGTCGGCGATGGGCTGGCACTCGGGCTTGTCGGCCTTCGGAGCCGACTCGTCGGCGGCCGGCGTCGCGGCGGTCTTCCAGTCCCCGCCCAGGTCGGCGGCGACCAGGGTCGCGGCCTTGAGCTGCGCGGCCGTCAGCGGCTCGGTGGACGCGGGCTTGTCCTCGGCCGGGGCCGAGGACTTCTCGCCGGCCTTCTCGGCGGCCTTCTCGGCGGCGGCGGGCTTCTTCTCCTCGTCCCCGCCCCCACCGCACGCGGCGGTGAGACAGAGCGCGGAGGCGGTGAGCACGGCCGCGGCGGCACGGCGCATACGAACAGACATTCAGGGTTCTCCCGATACAAGGTGATTCATGGGGAGATCCCCCCCCCCTCCCCTCAGGTGATCACAGAGAATACACAGAAACCCCGAACACCCGTTCACCCCTGCCCCCGGGGCCGGCGAGCTTGATGCTACGGCCGGTCCAGCCGCAGCCGCTCCGCCCTCGGCAGGCCCGCCACCACCAGGTCGTAGGAGTCCTCCACCAGCTCGCGGACGGTGCGGGCGGGCAGCGCGGAGACCGTCACCGTGTTCCAGTGCCGCTTGTTCATGTGCCAGCCCGGCACCACCGCGTCCGGGTACTGGGCGCGCAGCCGGATCGCGTTCTCCGGCTCGCACTTGAGGTTCGCCTTCAGGGGCGAGGCGCCCAGCGCGCTCAGCGCGAACATCTTCCCGCCCACCTTGAACACCGAGGTCTCCGGCCCGAACGGGAACTCCTCGACGGCCCCGCCGAACTCCAGGCAGAGCGCCCGCAGCGCCGCCGCCCTCACCCCCGGGCCTCGTCGTCCGCGAGCTTCTCCACCGGCTCGGCCAGGACCGTGACGATCCGGTTCCGGCGGCCCGCGGGCGACTCCGCGGTCAGCCGCAGCGCCCGCCCGTCCGGGAGGTCGACCACCGCGCCCGCGCCCGCGATCGGCACCCGGCCGAGCGCCTTGGCGAGCAGCCCGCCGACGGTCTCCACGTCCTCGTCGTCCAGCTCGTCCGCGCCCAGCCCGTACAGCTCGCCGAGGTCGCCGATGTCGAGTCGGGCGGTGACCCGGAAGCGGCCCTCGCCCAGCTCCTCCACCGGCGGCAGCTCCCGGTCGTACTCGTCGGTGATCTCCCCGACGATCTCCTCCAGGATGTCCTCGATGGTGACGATGCCGGCCGTGCCGCCGTACTCGTCGATGACGACGGCGACATGGTTGCGCTTCTGCTGCATCTCGCGGAGCAGGTCGCCCGCGTTCTTGGTGTCGGGGACGAAGACCGCGGGCCGCATCGCCGTCGACACCAGGTCGGACTCGGCCTCGCGGTTGATGTGCGTCTTGCGGACCAGGTCCTTGAGGTAGACCACGCCCACGATGTCGTCCTCGTTCTCCCCGGTGACGGGGATACGGGAGAAGCCGGACCGCAGTGCCAGGGTGAGGGCCTGACGGACCGTCTTGAAGCGCTCGATGCTCACCAGATCGGTGCGCGGCACCATGACCTCGCGCACCAGGGTGTCCCCCAGCTCGAAGACCGAGTGCACCATGCGCCGCTCGTCGTCCTCGATCAGGGACTCCCGTTCGGCCAGGTCGACCATGGCCCGCAGCTCCGCCTCGGAGGCGAACGGGCCCTTGCGGAAGCCCTTTCCGGGCGTGAGGGCGTTGCCGATGAGGATCAGGAGCTGAGGGATCGGACCCATCACCCGGGCCAGCGGCACCAGTACATAGGCCGCGGCCGTCGCCGTGTTCAGCGGGTGCTGGCGGCCGATGGTGCGCGGGGAGACGCCGACGGCCACATAACTGACCAGCACCATCACGGCCATCGCGACCAGCAGCGCCGCCCAGGTCTCGTCGAACTCCTCCAGGCAGGCGTAGGTGACGAGGACGCCCGCGGCCATCTCGCAGGCGACCCGCACCAGCAGGGCCACGTTCAGATAGCGGGTGGGATCGGCGGCCACCTGCTCCAGCTTCGCCGCCCCGCGCCGGCCCGAACGGACGGCCTCGGCGGCCCGGAAGGCGGACACCCGCGCGAGACCCGCCTCCGCGCAGGCGGCCAGCCAGGCGACGACGACCAGCGCGACCGCGCCGGCGACCAGGGTGGCGCTCATGAGACGGTCGGCGCCGGCGACGGGCCGGTCAGGCCCCGCTCACCGCGCCAGCCGTCGACGATCGCCGCCTGGAGGCCGAACATCTCCGCCTTCTCGTCCGGCTCCTCGTGGTCGTAGCCGAGCAGATGCAGCACCCCGTGGACGGTCAGGAGCTGGAGCTCCTCGTCCATGGAGTGCTGCGTCGGCGCCTCCGCGCCCTGCTTCTCGGCGACCTCGGGGCAGAGCACGATGTCCCCGAGGAGCCCCTGCGGGGGCTCCTCGTCGTCCTTCACCGGCGGGCGCAGCTCGTCCATGGGGAAGGACATGACATCGGTCGGTCCGGGGAGGTCCATCCACTGGATGTGGAGCTGCTCCATCGCCTCCGCGTCCACCACGATCACCGACAGCTCGGAGAGCGGGTGGATGCGCATGCGCGCGAGCGCGTAGCGGGCGACATCGAGGATCGCCTGCTCGTCGACCTCGGTTCCGGACTCGTTGTTGACGTCGATCGACATGGCGCGCTGTGACTACTTCCCGTTGTCGTACTTCTCGTAGGCGTCGACGATACGGCCGACGAGCTTGTGCCGTACGACATCCTGGCTCGTGAGCCGGGAGAAGTGCACGTCCTCCACCCCGTCCAGGATCTCCTGGACCTGGCGCAGACCGCTCTTGGTGCCGTTCGGCAGGTCGACCTGCGTCACGTCACCCGTGATCACGATCTTCGACTCGAAGCCGAGCCGGGTGAGGAACATCTTCATCTGCTCGGGGTTCGTGTTCTGCGCCTCGTCGAGGATGATGAACGCGTCATTCAGGGTCCTGCCCCTCATGTACGCGAGGGGCGCGACCTCGATCGTGCCCGCGGCCATCAGGCGGGGGATCGAGTCGGGGTCGAGCATGTCGTGCAGCGCGTCGTAGAGCGGGCGCAGATAGGGGTCGATCTTCTCGTAGAGGGTGCCCGGCAGGAAGCCGAGCCGCTCGCCCGCCTCGACCGCGGGGCGGGTCAGGATGATGCGGTTGACCTGCTTGGACTGGAGCGCCTGGACCGCCTTGGCCATGGCCAGGTAGGTCTTCCCGGTGCCCGCGGGGCCGATGCCGAAGACGACCGTGTGCTTGTCGATGGCGTCGACATAGCGCTTCTGGTTGAGGGTCTTGGGGCGGATGGTGCGGCCCCGGCTGGAGAGGATGTTCTGGGTGAGGACCTCGGCGGGGGTCTCCTCGGGGCCGTCGCCGGCCTCGCTCGCCTTGAGCATGGCGATCGAGCGTTCCACTGCGTCCTCCGTCATCGGCTGCCCGGTGCGGAGCACCAGCATCATCTCGTCGAACAGGCGCTGGACCAGGGCGACTTCCGCCGGGTCGCCGACCGCGCTCACCTCGTTGCCCCGGACATGGATGTCGGCCGCCGGGAAGGCCTCTTCGATCACGCGCAGGAGGGCGTCACCCGAACCCAGGACGGTCACCATCGGGTGCTTCGCGGGGACGGTGAACTGGGCTCGCGCCTGCCCCGGCGCCGGGTTCTGGGCTGTGGATGTCCGATTCATGGGCCGGCCCTGTGGCCTGCGCATACCTCCCGTTGCAGGGGTGTCGCCGATCGACAGCCTCCGGACCACCAAGGGTACGACTCCCTCCCGGCCGAGGCCGAGGGCTTTTCCCGGGCCCGGCACGGGGGTACGGGCCCCGGCCCGCCACCGGGAGCGGGCCCGGCTCCAGCGGGCGCATATCGCCCCAGACGCTGACATTCTGTCCGGGTGGGGACGAACGGTCCCGGCCACGCGCGGTGCGAGGAGGAGTCATGGGCCACGGAGTGCACGTCCAGGAGCTGCCCGGGGTGGGCAAGCGCTACGACATCGACCTCGGCCGGGCCGACCAGCGGATCTCGGTCGTGGTGCGGTCGGGGAACGTGCGGGATCTGTATGTGTTCACCGACCGCTCCTCCGATCCGGCGGCGGTGATCGAGCTGAGCGACGAGCAGGCCCGGAAGGTGGGCGCGGTGCTGTCGTCCACGTACTACGAGGACTGAGGCCGCGCGGTGCACGCCGACCTGATCGGGCTGGGGCTGGCGGTCCTGGTCGCGGGGCTGGTCGCGCGGCTGGCCCGCAGGGTGGGACTGCCGTCGGTGCCCTGCTACATGCTCGTCGGCATCCTGCTGGGGCCGGGGACGCCCGGCCCGGTGGTGGTCGCGCACCCGGAGGACCTGTCGCTGCTGGCCGCCCTCGGCCTGGTGCTGCTGCTGTTCCATCTCGGCGTGGAGTTCCCGCTGGAGCAGGTCGTCGGCGGCGGACGGCGCCTCTTCCTGGCCGCCGGCTGCTACATCCTGATCAACATCAGCGCCGGACTGCTCTTCGGCTTCGCGCTGGGCTGGGGCGTGCCGGAGGCGCTGGTGATCGCGGGCGCGCTCGGGGTGTCCTCGTCCGCGATCGTCACCAAGCTCCTGATCGAGCTGCGCAGACTGGCGAACGCGGAGACCCCGGTGATCCTCGGGATCATCGTGATCGAGGACCTGTTCCTCGCCTTCTATCTGGCCCTGCTCTCGCCGGTGCTCTCCGACGCGGACTCCCCGCTGGAGCTGGTCCGTGAGATCGGGGTCAGCTTCGGCTTCCTGGTCCTCCTCTTCGCGATCGCCCGCTACGGCGCGAAGGCGGTCGCCAAGCTGGTCGGCAGCCGGGAGGACGAGCTGCTGATCGTGGTGACCATCGGCCTGGTCGTGCTGGTGGCGGGGCTCTCGGAGGAGGTCGGCGTCTCGGACGCGATCGGCGCCCTGATGATCGGCCTGGTGATCTCGCGGACCAGCTACAAGGAGCGGCTGGAACGGCTGGTGCTGCCGCTGCGGGACGTGCTGGCGACGGTGTTCTTCGTGGCCTTCGGCCTGAACATCGAGGTCGGCGCGATGGGCGAGGTGATCGTCCCGGTGGCGCTCGCGGTGCTGGTGACGCTGGTGGGGAACATCGCGGCGGGGATCGTGGCCGCCCGGCTGTTCGGCTTCAACCAGCGCGGGGCGGCGAACATCGGGCTCACGGTGCTGGGCCGGGGCGAGTTCTCGCTGATCCTCGCCACCCTCGCGCTGGACGCCGGTCTGGACGGGCGGATCGGCCCGTTCGTCGCCCTGTACGTGCTGGTGCTGGCGGTGGTCAGCCCGGTCCTGGCGGCGCAGTCGCGGCATCTGGCGCGGATCATGCCGGACCGGCTGCTGCGGTCGAACTGGACGTATGTGCGCGAGGAGACGATCAGCACCTCCTGCACGCACCTGGACCAGATCCGGGTCACCGACACCGACACGCGGGAGTGCGCCCAGTGCCGGCGGCTCGGGTCGGACTGGGTACAGCTCCGGCTCTGCGTGACCTGCGGATACGTCGGCTGCTGCGACGACTCCCCGCACCGGCACGCCCGCGGCCACGCCGCCGAGGCCCACCACCCGATCATCCAGTCGGCGCAGCCGGGCGAGGACTGGCGGTTCTGCTTCGTGGACGACACCCTGGTCCGCGCTCCTCTGGGGTCGCCGCGCAAGAAGTGAGGCCCGGCGCGCCGCGAGCGGCCCGGGTGCCCTGCGCCCGGCCCCGGCGCGCCGGGGGCGCGGCGCCGGTACCTCAGCCGGTGCGACGCCGGTATCTCAGCCGGTGCGGCCCCGGTGCCTCAGCCGGTGCGGCCGAAGCCGATCGTCGGGACCGCGCGCCGCAGCGGCCACGGGCGGACCGGCGCGGGCAGCAGGCGCTCCAGGAAGGCGTAGCGCCGCAGGGCGGCCGGGTCCTGGTCGGGCAGGCTCTGCACGGACTGCCACCAGGCGGCCACCTCCCACCAGCCGGGCGCGGAGAGCGAGCCGCCGAACTCCTGCACGGAGAGGGCGGCGGTCAGCCCCGCGAAGGCGAGCCGGTCGGCGAGCGGCCAGCCGGCGAGGGTGCCGGTGACGAATCCGGCCACGAACACGTCCCCCGCCCCGGTCGGGTCCAGGGCCTCCACCGCGATGGCGGGCACCTGGGCGCTCTCCCCGGTCGCCGCGTCCACCGCGTAGGCGCCCTCCGCGCCGAGGGTGACGACCGCGAGGCGGACGCGTTCGGCGAGGGCGTGGGCGGCGGCGCGGGGGCAGTCGGTGCGGGTGTAGCGCATGGCCTCCTCGGCGTTCGGCAGGAACGCCTCGCAGTGCTCCAGGTCCGCGAGGTCGGCCGGGTCCCAGCGACCGGTCTCGTCCCAGCCGACGTCGGCGAAGACCCGGGTGCCGGAGCGGGCCGCGCGGGCGATCCAGCCGGCGTGCACGCCCTGGGTGAGGGAGGCGACGGCGGCCCGGGCGGGCGGGGGGCTGTCCGGCGCGGACTCGTGGACCGGTGCCTCGTGGCCGTGGGAGACCATGGTGCGCTCGCCCTCGTAGGCCATGGAGACGGTGACGGGCGAGTGCCAGCCGGCGACCGTGCGGGAGAGCGAGAGGTCGATGCCCTCGCCCTGTTCGAGGGCGTCCCAGCAGTACTCGCCGTAGTGGTCGTCGCCGAAGGCGGCGGCGAGGGAGGTGCGCAGGCCGAGCCGGGCCAGCGCGGTGGCCATGTTGGCGACCCCGCCCGGGCTGGAGCCCATGCCGCGCGCCCAGGACTCGGTGCCGCGCACGGGGGCGCTGTCCAGGCCGGTGAAGACGATGTCCAGGAACACACTGCCGGTGAGGTACACGTCGCAGGCCGGATCGGCCGGGGTCCGCAGGGCCGCCAGCGGGTCCAGGCGGGCCGTGTGGTGGTGGTGCTGCGGCTCTCCGTCGTGTGTGGTCACCGTGGCGCTCCCGTGGGTGGTGCGTTTCAGGCCAGTCTGCCCGAACCCCGCTCCCGTCCGGTGGGCATCGGGACGCGTTGCAGATCGCGGGCGACGGTGATCTCGCCGGTGAACCCGGCGGCCCGGGCCTGTGCCTCGAAGGTCTCCTCCGCGTCGGTGTAGCGCTGGGAGAAGTGGGTGAGGACGAGGTGCCGCACCCCGGCCTCGTGGGCGGCCCGGCCCGCCTGCCCGGCGGTGAGATGGCCGTGGTCCTTCGCCAGGTGCTCGTCCTCGTCGAGGAAGGTGGACTCGATGACCAGCAGGTCGCAGCCCTCGGCGAGCACATGCACGCCCTCGCAGAGCCGGGTGTCCATGATGAACGCGAACCGCCGGCCGCGCCGCACTTCGCTGACCTCGTCCAGGGTGACCCCGCGCAGTTCACCCTCCCGCTGGAGGCGGCCCACGTCCGGGCCGGAGATGCCGTGCGCGGCGAGGCGTTCGGGCAGCATCCGACGCCCGTCGGGCTCCACCAGCCGGTAGCCGTAGGACTCGACGGGGTGGGAGAGCCGGTGGGCGTGCAGGGTGTACGTGGCCGCCTCGGCGAGCGGTCCGTCGGCAGAGACGGGCTCCTCGCGCAGGGCGACGGTCTCGCGGTAGGCGGTGGCGTAGCGCAGCCGGTCGAAGAAGCGCTGCCCGCTGGCCGGGTAGTGCGCGGTGACCGGGTGCGGGACCTGGTCGAGGTTGATCCGCTGGATCACCCCGGCCAGGCCGAGCGAGTGGTCGCCGTGGAAGTGCGTGATACAGATCCGGTCGATGTCGTGCGCGGACACCCCGGCGCGCAGCATCTGCCGCTGGGTGCCCTCACCGGGGTCGAAGAGGATGCCCCCGCCGTCCCAGCGCAGGAGGTAGCCGTTGTGGTTGCGGTGCCGGGTCGGGACCTGGCTCGCGGTGCCCAGCACCACCAACTCGCGTACGGACACGTCTCGTTACCCGGGAGGCCATTCGAGCCCGCGGCCGGCGAGCACATGGGCGTGGGCGTGGAAGACGGTCTGGCCCGCGCCCGCGCCGGTGTTGAGGACGATCCGGTAGCCGGAGCCGGTCACCTTCTCGTCCTCCGCGACGGCTCCGGCCTCGCGCAGCACGTCGGCGGCGAGTTCCGGCGCCCCGGCGGCCAGCGAGGCGGCGTCCGGGTAGTGGGCCTTGGGGATCACCAGGACATGGGTGGGGGCCTGGGGGTTGATGTCCCGGAAGGCGACGGTGGTCTCCGTCTCGCGCACCACGGTGGCGGGCACGTCCCCGGCGACGATCTTGCAGAACAGGCAGTCCGCCTGCGGTTCTCCGGCCATGCGCGGGCCGCCTCCTCGCGGTGTCGATCACAGGTGACGTCATGCTAGCCGCCCCGCCGGGAGGTCCAGGAGGTGTCCGGCGGGGCGGCGCGGTTCAGAGCCGGGGCGGCGGGGTCTTGGCCGGGTTCTCCGCGAGGACCGCGAGGGCCATCCGGATCGCCTCGTCGAGCTGCGGGTCCCGGCCGGCCGCGTGGTCCTGCGGGGTGGGCACGACCTCCACGTCCGGCTCCACGCCCCGGTTCTCCACGTCCCAGCCGTAACCCTCGAACCAGAAGGCGTACTTGGGCTGGGTGACCAGGGTGCCGTCGACCAGCGAGTAGCGGCTGTCGATGCCGACGACCCCGCCCCAGGTGCGGGTGCCGACCACCGGGCCGATGCCCAGTGCCTTGATGGCCGCGTTGACGATGTCGCCGTCCGAGCCGGAGAACTCGTTGGCGACGGCGACCACCGGGCCGCGCGGCGCGTCCAGCGGGTAGCTGTACGGCTCCTGACCGCGCGGCAGGTCCCAGCCCACGATCCGGCGGGCCAGCTTCTCGACGACGAGCTGCGAGGTGTGGCCGCCGCGGTTCTCCCGCACGTCCACCACCAGGCCCTCGCGGGCCACCTCGATCCGCAGGTCCCGGTGGATCTGCGCCCAGCCGGGGGCCTGCATGTCGGGGACGTGCAGATAGCCGAGCCGCCCGCCGGACTGCTCGTGCACATGGCGGCGGCGGTCGGCGACCCAGGCGTGGTAGCGCAGCGGCTCCTCGTCGGCGATCGGCACCACCACGGCGTGCCGCTGCTCCCCGCCGCCCGCGGGGGAGACGGTCAGCTCGACGGGCTGGCCGGCCGTGCCGACGAGCAGCGGCCAGGGCCCGCGCACCGGGTCGACCGGGCGGCCGTCGACGGCGACCAGGGCGTCCCCGGCGCGCAGCGCGACCCCGGGCGCGGCGAGCGGGGAGCGGGCGTGCGGGTCGGAGGTCTCGGACGGCAGGATGCGGTCGATGCGCCAGGAGCCGTCCTCGGCGCGGGAGATGTCCGCGCCGAGCAGCCCCAGCCGGGTGGACCGCGACCCGCCCCAGCCCGTGGGCATCACATAGGCGTGCGAGGTGCCGAGTTCGCCGTGCACCTCCCAGAGCAGGTCGACCAGGTCGTCATGGGTGGCGACCCGGTCCAGGACCGGGCGGTAGCGCTCCAGGACGCCGTCCCAGTCGACCCCGCCCAGGTCCTCGCGCCAGAAGTGGTCGCGCATCAGGCGGCCGGTCTCCGCGTACATCTGGCGCCACTCGGCGGCCGGGTCGACGGTCCTGCGGACCCGGGAGAGGTCGACGGTGATGTTGCCGTCGCTGTCCTCGTCGCGGGAGGCGCGCCGGTCGCTGGGGACGACCTTGAGCTTGCCGTCGGTGCGCAGCAGGACCCGCTTGCCGTCGCCGCTGACCTCGAACCAGCCGGCGTCGCGCGCGAGTTCCTCGACCCGCTGCTGGGCCAGGTCGTAGCGCTCCAGGGAGGTGTCCGGGGCGGGGTCCTCGGGGGTGGCCCGGGTGGCGCCGAGGACGCCGTGCAGGGGGTGGCGCAGCCACAGCAGCCCGTCCTTGGCGGCGCGCAGGGCCGAGTAGCGGGCGGCCTCGACGGGGAAGGGGACGATCCGGTCGGCCAGGCCGTCGAGGTCGATCCGGGTGGCGGGCGGCGCGGTGGCCTCGGCGTCGGACTCGGAGTCCTCGCCGTCGGGTTCGAAGGGGCGGCCGTGGCGCTGCGGGCCGAACGGGGAGGGGGTGGCGGCGGCCAGGGTGATCAGGTGCGGGCGGCAGCCGCCGACGAAGGCGAGGTCGAAGACATGGGTGTCGTAGACCGGGTCGAAGGCGCGCTCGGAGAGGAACGCCAGATGCTTGCCGTCGAGGGTGAACACCGGCTGGTAGTCGGCGAACCGCAGCGGGGTGGCCTCGCTGACGGTCAGGTCCCCGGTGTTCGCCAGCTTGATCTGGCGCAGCGGGTCGGGCCCGGGGTGGGACCAGGCGAGCCACGCGGAGTCGGGCGAGAAGGCGAGCCCCTCGGCGTCCCCGTGGGGGCTGCGGTCGACCTCGCGGACCTCGCCCGTCTCGCGTTCCACCAGCAGGACGCGCCCGTCGTGGGAGGCGACCGCGGCGCGGCTGCCGTCGGGGGCGACGGCGAGTTCCACGACGCGGCCGAGGCGTCCGGCGGCGAGCCGGCGGGGCGGGGCGCCCGCGGGGGCGCCGGTCGCGGGGGCGAACTCCAGGGCGTCGTCGCCCTCCGCGTCGGTCACCCAGACGACGTGCTCCTCGCCGTCCACCCGGAAGGTGCGGGGGGTGCGGGCGCGGACGCCCGGCTCGGCGGCGAGTTCGCGGGCGGGGCCGCCCCGGTGGGTGATCCAGTGGACCGCGCCGCGGATCTCGGCCGCGCTGCCGCGGCCGGTGTGGTCGGGGGACGCGGAGCCGAGCCAGTGCTCGGCGGAGACGGGCCGGGGGCGCTGGTCGGTGCGCTGGCCGCCGAGGCGGATGTCCAGGCGGCGGGGTTCGGTTCCCTCGTCGAGGCCGTCCAGGAGCCAGAGTTCACCGGCGCTCGACCAGATCACCCGGGTGCCGTCGGTGGCCGCGTGCCGGGCCCAGAAGCCGTCCAGGGGGCTGTGGCGGCGCAGGCCGGAGCCGTCGGGCAGGGAGGAGTAGAGGGCGCCGGTGCCCTCGTGGTCGCTGAGGAAGGCGATCCGCTCGCCGACCCGGAGCGGGTACTCGATGTTGCCGTCCAGGTCCTCGTGGACCCGGGCGAACTCCCCGGTGCCCTCGCCCGTCTCGATCCACAGCTTGCCCGCGGTACCGCCCCGGTAGCGCTTCCAGGCGGCGGCCTCGCGGCCCATCGTCGCGGAGAGCAGCAGGGTCCGCGGCCCGGGGGCGACATGGCCGACGGGCCCGTACGGCAGGGTCTCGGCCGGGCCGCCGTCCAGCGGGACGGCACGGGCCCAGGAGCGGCGCAGCGACGCCTGGCCGTGGGTGGTCAGCGCGAGGACCCGCCCGTCGGGCGTCCAGCCGCGGACCGAGGTGCGGTGGCTGCCCCAGTGGGTCAGCCGGTCGGCCGGGCCGCCGTCGACGGGGGCGACATGGACCTCGGGGGCGCCGTCGCGGGTGGAGGTCCAGGCGATGCGGGTGCCGTCGGGCGAGAAGCGGGGGTGGTTCACGGGCATGTTGTCGGCGCTGACGCGCCACGCACGGCCGCCGTCGAGCGGGGCGACCCAGACGTCGTCCTCGGCCGTGAAGGCGATCAACTCGCCGTGCAGATGCGGAAACCGGAGGTAGGCAGGGTGCGTCACCCTGCTCACCCTAGGTGCGGCGGGCTGCCGTGCGGAGGGCTTTGGATCACTTGGCCGGAACGGCGGTGACGGTGACGGTCTCGGTGACCGTCACCGTCACGGTGGGCTCAGGGCCCGGCCGGGAGCCGCCGTCGCCGGGGGCGGTCCGGGTGGGGCGGGCGCTCGGGGAGGCGGCGGCCGAGCAGTCGCCGAGCATGGTGGCCTCGAAGACCACCTTCCGGTCGATGCGGGCGGTCATGTCCCCGCGGACGCACGTCCCGTCGCGCTCCTCGGTGACCGTTCCGTCCAGGGTGATGTCCTGGCCGGATTCGGTCTCCCCCTCGCAGTCGACGCGGGCCCGGCCGGTGCCGGGCGAGGCGGTGGCGGCGGCGGTCTGCCCGTCCGTCTCGGCGGTGCAGGTGAGCCAGGCGACCTCGAAGGTCAGCCGTTCCAGGGTGCTGGTCGCGGTGCGGTCGGTGGTGAACGCCACGGCGGAGGCGCTGAGTCCGCCGCCCGCGGGTTCGCAGGCCGTCGCGCCGACGGCCACCAGTGCGCACACGGCGGGGCCCGCCGCGCCTCTGAGCACGTTCATGGAGGGCAGGGTCCCACCGGCGGGCACGCGGGAGAAGGGCGGTTGCGGCCAGTTCTGCGGCGGGGGGCGCCCGGGCGGGCGCGGGACGGGGTGCGGGCCCGGTCCGGGTCCCGGGCGCGCAAGGACCTTACGATCTCCGGCTCTTCGGATTTCCCACTCCTCGGATTTCCGGGTTTTCGGTAAACGACCCTCATGCCGCCATATCTGCCTATTATCTGCGCTACGCCGGGCCCGAAGTCTTGGGGGGTGCCCGGCGTTCTCTCATCGCAAAGGAACGTTGATGCTCCGTATCCGCACGACGGCCGCCGCCGCCACGGTGGCGGCCTTCGCCGGTCTCGTCGCCCTGCCCGCCCCGGCCCACGCCGCCGGCTCGGTCCACCTCCACAAGATCTACTACGACAGCCCCGGCACCGACCGGCGCACCAACGCCAGCCTCAACGCCGAGTACGTCCAGATCCGCAACACCACCTCCCGGGCGGTGAACCTCAAGGGCTGGGTGCTGGTGGACAAGGCGAACCACAAGTACACCTTCGGCAACTACAGCCTGGGCAAGGGCAAGACCGTCACGGTGCGCACCGGCAAGGGCAAGGACACCGCGGCCACGCGCTACCAGAACCGCGCCGCGTACGTGTGGAACAACGACAAGGACACGGCGACGCTGAAGAAGGCGAACGGGTCCACGGCGGACACCTGCTCGTACAACTCGACCCGGGTCGACTACAAGATGTGCTGACCCGCGCGGGGGCGCGCCGGCCGGGTGGTCAGGACCAGCGGCCGGTGCGCCCCAGCAGCAGGGCCGTCGCCGCCGTGCCGGCGGTCGAGGTGCGCAGCACGGTGCGGCCCAGCCGGTAGGGGCGGGCGCCGGCCTCGGCGAAGAGGTCCAACTCCTGGGGAGCGACGCCCCCTTCGGGGCCGACGACCAGCACGATCGAGCCGGACGCGGGGAGTTCGGCGGTCGCCAGCGGTTCCGAGCCCTCCTCGTGCAGCACGGCGGCGAAGTCGGCCGCCGCCAGCAGGGCGGCCACCTGCTTGGTCGTCGCCGCCCCGGCGACCTCGGGGAAGCGCAGCCGGCGGGCCTGCTTGCCCGCCTCGCGGGCCGTGGAGCGCCATTTGGCCAGGGACTTGGCGCCGCGCTCGCCCTTCCACTGGGTGATGCACCGCGCCGCCGCCCACGGCACCACGGCGTCCACCCCGGTCTCCGTCATGGTCTCCACGGCGAGTTCGCCGCGGTCGCCCTTGGGCAGCGCCTGCACCACGGTGATCCGGGGCGCGGGCTCGGGCTCGACGGGGCACTCCCGCACCTCCACGGTGAGCCGGTCCTTGCCCTCGGTGGCCAGCACGGTGCCGGCCGCGCCGCGTCCGAGGCCGTCCGTGAGCACGACCTCCTCACCCGGCGCGAGCCGCCGCACCGACACGGCGTGCCGGCCCTCCGGCCCGTCCAGGACGACGACGGAGCCCGGGGCGACGCCGTCGAGGCTGTCGGTGACGAAGACGGCCGCGGTCACCGGGCACCGCCGGGGACGAGGGCGGCGCCGGCCGCGTCGAGTTCGGCGGCGAGGACCTCCACCAGGCGCCCGGCGGGCAGGTCGCGGGCGAGCCGGTGGCCCTGCCCGGCCCACAGGGCCATCCCCTGCGGGTCCCCGGCCGCCGCGGCGGCCTTGCGCAGCGGGCTGGTGAGGTGGTGCACCTCGGGGTAGGCGGCCGGGGCGTACCGGCCGTGCTCGCGCATGAACCGGTTCACCAGGCCGCGGGCGGGCCGCCCGGAGAAGGCCCGGGTCAACTCGGTCCGGTGGAACAGGGGGTTGGTCATCGCCTCCTTGTGGAGGGCGTTGGCGCCGGACTCCGGGCACATCAGGAAGGCGGTGCCGAGCTGGGCGGCGCTCGCCCCGGCGGCGAGCACGGCGGCGATCTGGGACCCGCGCATCAGGCCGCCGGCGGCGACGATCGGCACGTCGACGGCCTCGCGGACCAGCTGGACGAGGGAGAGCAGACCGAGCCCGTGCCCGTCCGCGTCCGGGTCGTCGCGGTGGGTGCCCTGGTGGCCACCCGCCTCCACGCCCTGCACGCACACGGCGTCGGCCCCCGCCCACTGGGCGGCCATGGCCTCCTCGGGCGTGGTCACGGTGACGACCGTGGTGGTGCCCACCCCGGCGAGGGCGGCGAGGTCGTCGCCGGACGGGCAGCCGAAGGTGAACGAGACCACGGGCACCGGGTCGTCGAGCAGCAGCGCCAGCTTGGCCGCGTAGGCGTCGTCCCGGCCCGCGTCCGGGTCGCCGAGGGCGGTCTCGTACCAGGCGGACTCCCCGGCGAGCTGCTGCCGGTACACACTCACGGCAGCCTGGTCGGCGGCGCCGGGCTGCGGCAGGAAGAGGTTCACCCCGAAGGGCCGGGAGGTGAGGTCCCGCAGCCCGGCGATCTCCTGGCGCATCCCGTCCGCGCTCTTGTACCCGGCGGCGAGAAACCCGAGCCCCCCGGCCTCGGCCACAGCGGCGGCAAGCCCGGGGCAGGACGCCCCGCCCGCCATCGGGGCCTGCACGATCGGATACCGGCAGAGTTCGGTGAACGCGGAGGACATGCGGGCCATCGTCCCACGCGGGCGCGGCGCGCCCGCACGGGGCGTGCCCCGTACACGGGCCGGGGCCCGCGGGGACCGGGTCGGCGTGGCCTGGCCGACAGGAGCCGGGCCCGTCCCGTGCCCCGGCGCGTGCGCCCCGCCCGCCGCGACCGGGCTGCCCCGGGCCTGCGGGGACCGGGCCCGTCCCGTGCCTCGGCGCGCTGCGCGAAGGGGAAGGCGGGCTCGTGCCCCCGCCGCCGCGACCGGGGCCGCGGTACGCGGGGCGGGTGGGCCGGCTCATGCCCGCGCGGCGATGAGCCGCCCCGCCGTCGGCGGGAGCCGGGTGGCCGACCCCGTCCCCGACTGCCGAGCCGGCGCCGGGCTCGTCCGCTGCGGAGCTGCGCGGGCCGCCCGCGCAGCGCAGAGCCGCCCCGGCTTGTGGCGGGGGGCGGCTCCGTGCGGGGAAGCCGGCTCGTCCGCGCGCCGTCGCGGCTGCGCCTGCCCGTGCCCGGCCCGCCCGGCGCACGCGTCGCCGCCGAGGGGTGGCGGGGGCGGGGAAGCCGGCCGACCCCGGATCGGCCGGCCCCGGGCCCGCGCCGCCGAGGAGCGGCGGGCGCTCCTGCGCCAGGAAGGCAATCGGCCGGGGCCGGGCGGGGAGTCCCGGCGACAGCCCGGTCCGGGCCCCGGGCCCCGCGCGGCGCGGGCGGGAAGGCGGGCGCCTGCGCCCGCCGCGCAGCGATGAGCCGCCCCCGCCGGTCGGCGGGGGCGGCTCATCAAGACGGGTACCTCTCCGGGCCCGGAGAGGCGTACGGGCTAGCGCCCGTTGAACGCGTCCTTGAGGCGGGAGAAGAGGCCCTGCTGGCCCGGCTGGAACTGGCCCTGCGGGCGTTCCTCGCCGCGGAGCTTCGCCAGGTCGCGCAGGAGGCGCTCCTGCTCCGGGTCGAGCTTGGACGGGGTCATGACCTCGACGTGCACGATCAGGTCGCCCCGGCCGCCGCCGCGCAGGTGCGTGATGCCGCGCCCGTGCAGCGGGATCGACTGGCCGGACTGGGTGCCCGGCCGGATGTCGACCTCCTCCAGGCCGTCGAGGGTCTCCAGCGGGCACTTGGTGCCCAGGGCCGCCGCCGTCATCGGGATGGTGACCGTGCAGTGCAGGTCGTCGCCGCGCCGCTGGAAGACCGGGTGAGGCAGCTCGTGGATCTCCACGTACAGGTCGCCGGCCGGGCCGCCGCCCGGGCCGACCTCGCCCTCACCCGCGAGCTGGATGCGGGTGCCGTTGTCGACGCCCGCCGGGATCTTCACCGTCAGCGTGCGGCGGGAGCGGACCCGCCCGTCGCCCGCGCACTCCGGGCACGGGGTCGGCACGACCGTGCCGAAGCCCTGGCACTGCGGGCAGGGCCGGGAGGTCATGACCTGGCCCAGGAACGACCGCGTCACCTGCGAGACCTCGCCGCGCCCGCGGCACATGTCGCAGGTCTGCGCCGAGGTGCCGGGGGCCGCGCCCTCGCCGGAGCAGCCGTTGCAGACGACCGCCGTGTCGACCTGGATGTCCTTGGTGGTGCCGAAGGCCGCCTCGTTGAGCTCGACCTCCAGACGGATCATGGCGTCCTGCCCCCGGCGGGTGCGCGAGCGCGGTCCGCGCTGCGAGGCCGTGCCGAAGAAGGCGTCCATGATGTCGGAGAAGTTCCCGAAACCGCCCGCGCCGAAGCCGCCCGCACCGGGGCCCCCGGCCTGGGAGAGCGGGTCCCCGCCGAGGTCGTAGACCTGCTTCTTCTGCGGGTCCGAGAGCACCTCGTACGCGGCGTTGATCTCCTTGAAGCGCTCCTGCGTCTTCGGGTCCGGGTTCACGTCCGGGTGGAGCTCACGGGCGAGACGGCGGAACGCCTTCTTGATCTCGTCCTGCGATGCGTCGCGGCGTACGCCGAGTACGGCGTAGTAGTCCGTGGCCACTTACGACTCCGCCAGGATCTGTCCGACGTAACGTGCCACTGCGCGTACCGCTCCCATCGTTCCGGGGTAGTCCATGCGGGTCGGTCCGACCACGCCGAGTTTGGCGACTGCTTCGCCGCCCGAACCGTAACCGACCGAGACGACGGACGTGGAGTTCAGTCCCTCGTGGGCATTCTCATGCCCGATTCTCACGGTCACGCCCGATTCCGGGGCCTCGCCGAGGAGCTTGAGCAGCACCACGTGCTCCTCCAGCGCCTCCAGCACCGGCCTGATCGTCAGGGGGAAGTCGTGTCCGAAGCGGGTCAGATTGGCGGTGCCGCCGATCATCAGCCGCTCCTCGGTCTCCTCGACCAGGGTCTCCAGCAGCGTCGCCAGCACCGTGGAGACCGTGCCGCGGTCCTCCGCCTCGAAGGACTCCGGCAGATCCTGCACGAGCTGCGGCACATCCGCGAAACGGCGGCCCACCACACGGCTGTTGAGCCGGGCGCGCAGGTCCGCGAGCGCGCTCTCGCCGAACGGGGCCGGGCAGTCGACCATCCGCTGCTCGACCCGGCCGGTGTCGGTGATCAGCACCAGCATCAGCCGGGCGGGCGCCAGGGACAGCAGCTCCACGTGCCGGACGGTGGACCGGGTCAGCGAGGGGTACTGCACGACCGCGACCTGCCGGGTGAGCTGCGCGAGCAGCCGCACCGTGCGGCCGACGACGTCGTCGAGGTCGACCGCGCCGTCGAGGAAGTTCTGGATGGCCCGGCGCTCGGGCGCGGACAGCGGCTTCACCCCGGCGAGCTTGTCGACGAAGAGGCGGTAGCCCTTGTCCGTGGGGATGCGGCCGGCGCTGGTGTGGGGCTGGGCGATGAAGCCCTCCTCCTCCAGCACCGCCATGTCGTTGCGCACGGTGGCCGGGGAGACACCGAGCCGGTGCCGCTCGGTCAGCGCCTTGGAGCCGACCGGCTCCTCGGTGCCCACGTAGTCCTGGACGATGGCGCGCAGCACCTCCAGCCTGCGTTCGCTGAGCATCGCGCACCTCCAGCGGTGGTTCGTGGCGGCCTCGGGGTCCGAGGTTCGTTCGTCGTGCTTCCCGGCTTCCCGGGGGCGTCCGCGTGCCGTCCGGGCCGTCTCCGGGGCGCCTCCGGGTCGGCTGGCACTCGTTGCGTCCGAGTGCCAGCGGTGCCCCGGCCAGTGTACGGCTGCCGGGTACACCCCTAGCAAGGGCGGCGGCGCGCGACTCGTCACACCGCCCGCCCCCGCACCCGCCGGTGCGCGGGACGGATAGCGTCGGGGCATGGCTACGGGTATCGGCGCGGCACGGGACATCGCCTGGGAAGCGGCGGGCTGGGAGCGGCTGGCGGACGGGGTGGGGCGGCGCAGACTCCCGGTCTGGGACGCGACCGTCGGCCTGGTCGTCGGGCGGGACGCGGCACTGCTCTACGACACGGGCTCCTCGCTCCGCGAGGGGGCGGCGCTGCGCGCCCAGGTCGCGGCCCTGCTCGGCGAGGCCCCGGACTCCCCCGCCGCGCCCGTGCCGCACGTGACGCACATCGCACTGAGCCACCCCCACTTCGATCATGTCCTCGGCACCCCGGCCTTCCCCGGGGCCGCCGTGCACGCGGCGGTGGGCGCGGACGCCCTGATGGCCCGGGAGCGGGACGCGCTCCGCGCGGACGCGGTGCGCCAGGGCGTCCCGCCCGAGGAGGCGGCCGAGGCAGTCGGCGCCCTGGTGCTGCCCGGGCACACGGTCACCGGGGAGTGCACCCTCGACCTGGGCGGCCGGCAGGTGCTGCTCGCCAATGTGGGCCCCGGCCACAGCGGCCACGACCTGGCGCTGCTGGTGCCCGGTGAGCGGGAGGTCGTCTTCTGCGGCGACCTGGTCGAGGAGTCCGGGGAGCCGCAGGCGGGCCCCGACGCCATCGCCTCCCGCTGGCCCGCCGCCCTCGACCGGCTGCTCGCCCTGGGCGGCGAGGACGCGCTGTACGTACCGGGCCACGGGGCCGTGGTGGACGCCGCGTTCGTGCGCCGGCAGCGCGAGGAGCTGGCCGCGCGCTTCGGCGTGTCGTAGGGCGCCCGGCCGTATTGTCGGGCGAATGCGCAGCTACAGCCCTGATCTGACGCCGCCTTGGAAGCGTTCGGCCCCCGTCCCCGAGGTCCCCGCGGAGCCCGGCCTGGTCGTGGAGGAGGTGGGCACGGGCTTCTGCGGGGCGGTGATCCGCTGCGAGGCGGGCACGGTCACCCTGGAGGACCGGTTCGGCAAGCACCGGGTCTTCCCGATGGAGCCGCGCGGCTTCCTGCTGGAGGGGAAGGCCGTCACCCTGGTCCGCCCCGCCGCCGGCCCGGCCCGCCCCACGCGGACCGCCTCCGGCTCCGTCGCGGTCCCCGGCGCCCGCGCCCGGGTCGCCCGCGCGGGCCGTATCTACGTCGAGGGCCGCCACGACGCCGAGCTGGTGGAACGCGTCTGGGGCGACGACCTGCGCATCGAGGGCGTGGTCGTGGAGTACCTGGAGGGCGTCGACGACCTCCCCGCGATCGTCGCCGGGTTCGGCCCCGGGCCGGACGCCCGCCTGGGCGTCCTGGTGGACCATCTGGTCGCGGGCTCCAAGGAGTCCCGGATCGCGGCCTCGGTGAGGGACCCGCACGTCCTGGTGGTGGGCCACCCCTACATCGACGTCTGGGAGGCGGTGAAGCCCGCCTCCGTCGGCATCCCCGCCTGGCCCGCCGTCCCGCGCGGCCAGGACTGGAAGACGGGCGTCTGCCGCGCCCTCGGCTGGCCGGAGAACACGGGCGCGGCCTGGCAGCACATCCTCTCCCGCGTCCGCAGCTACAAGGATCTGGAACCGGAACTCCTGGGCCGCGTCGAGGAGCTGATCGACTTCGTGACGGCCCCGGAGGAGCCGCATTCCTGACGTCCCGTCATTCACCTCTTAGGAAAAGGGATTCACACCCTCTACTTTGTGAGCGGACAGGCGAGAGAACGTGCGGGCGGGACCCTTCTCTCTCGCCCGTGGCCAGCAGTCGAACACCCCCATTCGACCGACGGAGCTCACGCATGAACGACCTCGACAAGCAGCGGGACGTCCCCCGGCGCCAATTCGTGGCGCTTTCCGGCGCGTTCGGCGCCGCGGCCCTGCTGGCCGGCTCCGGCGGCGCGGCCGCGGCGGCCGGGCCCGGGAAACCGGCACCCTGTCCCTGTCCGTGCCCCACGGACCCGCCCCCGCCCGGCGGAGGCCAGAACCCGTGTCCGCCCGCGCATATGCAGGCCCTGTGCGGCAGCCCCGCCGACAACGACCCGCTCTGGTACGACGTCCGTTACTGCACCCAGGGCATCGCCCCGCCGCCGCCCCAGCAGCGGCCCGACTGCCTCAAGGTCACACCGAACTACGTGATTCTGCACGGCCAGCCGGTTTCGACGCACAATTACCTGCTGCTGCCGAGCTGCCGGGTGACGGGTATCGAATGCCCGTTCATCGTCACCAGCGATGCTCCGCATTACTGGCACGAAGCCTGGGAGAACGCGCGGAGCGGCGGCAGTGTCCCCGTGCAGTACGCGAACATCGGGCTGGGCATCAATTCGCGGGCCGCGCGCCGACTGAACCAGCTGCATATCCATATGGCCGGTATCCGGCCGAGCGCCCAGCGGCGGCTCCAGGAACTGGAGGCGACCGGCCGGGTGGCCCCCACGCCCGCGCAGTGGGGCGACCCGCAGTTCCAGGCCGCAGTCTCCGGGCCGCCGGGCGCCGGGGACCGCACCTACCGGGTGCTCCGCCTCAACAGCCTCGACCAGAACCTCTTCACCCTGCTGTACCGGAACGTGGTGGTGCGGTTCGGGCTGGACATGGCGGACCAGACGCTGGTCGTCGTCCCGAAGACCACGGCGGCGGGCGCCTTCGCCGGCAGCTTCTACGTCCTCAGCAGCGACACCTCGCTCCACGACGGCACCAGCACCTGCGACTACCTGCTCGTCTACGTCTGAGGCCGGACCGGGCCCGGCGCGGCGACGCGGCGGGCCACGCTCCTTCCGACCCGAACGGGAGCCCTCCGTTGCGCCTCTACGCACAGACCCCCGCGCGCCGGAACCGCCAGCTGCTGGTGGACCTGACCGCACTGGCCCTGATCGCCCTCACGGTGTGGGCGGCCCTGCTCGTCCGCGACACGATCCTGCGGCTGGCCGAGCCGGGACGGAAGGTCGAGGACTCCGGCGACGGCCTCGCCGAGGAACTCGGCAACGCCGGGGACGCCGCCTCGGACGTCCCCTTCGTCGGCGGCGTCCTGGAGAGACCCCTGCGGTCCGCCGCCGACGCGAGTGCCGGGTTCGCGGACGCCGGGGCGTCCTTCCAGGAGACCGTCACCCAGGTCGCCGATGTGACGACCGCGGTGCTGATCGTCGTCCCGGTGCTGCTGATCCTGCTGCTGTGGCTCCCGCCGCGTCTGCTCTGGATCCGCCGCAGCGCGATCGTCCGCCGTCTCGCCGACGCCCCGGGCGGCGCCGACCTGCTGGCCCTGCGCGCCCTGACCGGGCCCCCGGCCGCCCTCGCCGGGCTGCCGGTCCCGCCCGGCGGTTTCGCCGACGCCTGGCGCCGGGGCGACCCGGAGGTCATCGCGGACCTCAGCGCGGTCGCCCTCGCCCGGACCGGCCTCCGCCCCTGACCCCGTGCTCCCCTTTTCAGGGAGGGCGGTCAGTCCACCAGGTCGCGGACGACCGCGTCCGCGAGGAGGCGGCCGCGGAGGGTGAGGGCGGCGCGGCCCTCGGCGTAGGGGCCGGGGTCGAGGAGGCCGTCCGCGAGGGCGCGGGCGGCGGCGGCCCGGCCCGCCTCGCGCAGGAGGTCCAGGGGGACGCCCTCACGCAGGCGCAGTTCCAGCAGGACGCGCTCCACCCGCCGGTCCTCCTCGGAGAGGAGTTCGCGGCCCGCGCCCGGCGAGCGGCCCTCGGCCAGGGCGGCGGCGTACGCGCCGGGGTGCTTCACGTTCCACCAGCGCACACCGCCGACATGGCTGTGCGCGCCGGGGCCCGCGCCCCACCAGTCGGCGCCGCGCCAGTACAGCTCGTTGTGGAGGCAGCGGGCGGCCTCGGTGGTGGCCCAGTTGGAGACCTCGTACCAGTCGTAGCCCGCCGCGCCGAGGAGTTCGTCCGCGATGAGGTAGCGGTCGGCGTGCACATCGTCGTCGGTCATCGGGACCTCGCCGCGCCGGATGCGGCGGGCGAGCTGGGTGCCCTCCTCCACGATCAGCGCGTACGCCGAGACATGGTCGGGGCCCGCGCCGATCGCCGCGTCCAGGGTGGCCCGCCAGTCCTCGTCGCTCTCGCCGGGGGTGCCGTAGATCAGGTCGAGGTTGACGTGCTCGAAGCCCGCGGCCCGGGCCTCGGCGACGCAGGCCTCGGGGCGGCCGGGGGTGTGGGTGCGGTCGAGGACCTTGAGGACGTGCTGCCGAGCGCTCTGCATCCCGAAGGAGATCCGGTTGAAGCCGCCCGCCCGCAGCGCGGCCAGATAGGCCGGGTCGACGGACTCGGGGTTGGCCTCGGTGGTGATCTCGGCGTCCTCGGCGAGGGAGAACTCCTGGCGGACCACGTCCAGCATCCGCACCAGGTCGTCCGCGGCGAGCAGAGTCGGGGTGCCGCCGCCGACGAAGACGGTCCGCACCGCCCGCGGGTCGTCGCCCAGCACCTTGCGGGCGAGGCGGACCTCGTCGGCGAGGGTCTCCGCGTAGTTGTCCCGGGAGGCGAGGACACCGCCGGAGCCGCGCAGCTCGGTGGCGGTGTAGGTGTTGAAGTCGCAGTACCCGCAGCGGGTCGCGCAGTAGGGCACGTGCAGATAGAAGGCGAGCGGCCGCTCGCCCGCGCCGTGGAGCGCGGAGGCGGGCAGCCGGCCGTCGTCGGGCACGGGCTCGCCGTCGGGCAGTACGGAAGGCATTGCTCCATTGTCCGTCACCCGGGGCGGTGGCCGGGACGGACGCCGGGCACCGCCCCGGGGGCTACTCGGGGGTGGCCGCCTGGAGGACCAGCAGGGCCAGGTCGTCCCCGGGCGGGGTCTGCGCGAAGGCGTGGACCGCCGAGCGGATCCGGTCCGCGACGCCCTGGGCGGGCAGGCCCGCGCACTGGGCGAGGACCGCCGCGAGGCCGTCGCCGTCGTCAAACATCCGGGGCCCCGAGCGGCGCTCGGTCACTCCGTCCGTGACGCACAGCAGCGTCTCGCCGGGCCGCAGGTCGAAGGTCGAGCTCTCGTACGCCACGTCCTCCACGACCCCGAGCAGCACCTGCGGTTCGCCGACGACCGTCACCGTCCCGTCCGGCCGCAGGAGCAGCGGCAGGGGGTGCCCGGCGCTGGCGAGGGTGCAGCGCACACCGGAGCCGTCGGGCGCGGGCACCACCTCGCCGTGCAGCAGGGAGAGGAAGCGGGAGGAGTGCCGGTCGTCGGGCAGCCCCGCGCCGTGGCCGCCGGTGGCGTACAGCGCGGCGGCCTCGGCGGCCTCCACGGCGTCGTCGAGGAGGAGCCCGTTGAGCCGGTCGAGGACCTGTCCGACCTGGTAGCCCTCCCGGGCGAGGAGGCGCAGCCAGGGGCGGGCGAGGCCGGTGACGACGGCGGCCTCCGGGCCGCTGCCCTGGACGTCCCCGAGGACGAAGCACCAGCGCCCGCCGGTCCCGGCCTGGAACACGTCGTAGAAGTCGCCGCCGACCACGCCGTCCCCGCTCGGCTCGTAGACGAGGCAGGTCTCCACACCGGGGATGCGGCCGACCTTGCTGGGCAGCAGACCGCGCTGGAGGACCCGGCTGATGGTGGCCTGGCGGGTGTACTCCCGGGCGGCGCTGACCGCGAGGGCGACCCGGCGCGTGAAGTCCTCGACGAGCGCGGTGACCTCGTCGGGGAGCCGGCTCCCGCCCTCCCGCCCGACGACGAGGACCCCGAGCCCGCGCGTCCCGACGGCCAGCCGGTACGCGAGCGCGGCGCCGGGCGCGGGGGCGGCGGGCGCGCCGGGGTCGTGGGCACCGTTGACGCCGGGGGCGGGCGCGCCGAGCCTGTCCGGGCCGGGGGCGGGGGGCACGTCTCCGCCGAGCGCGTGAACCCCGTCCGCGCCGGCCACGCCCGGGCGGGACGCCCGGGAGGCGGGCTCGTCCGCGCCGGGGGTGTGGGCCGCGTCCGCACGGGACCCGGCCGGCCCGGCGGGCGCGGGCGCCGTGTCGGGGGCCGGGGTGGGCCACGGGAACGGCAGGGGCCCGGCCCCGCCCGGTTCCGGGGCGAGGGGCGGCCGCGCCGCCAGCACCGCCCGCAGCGGCTGGACCGCCGCCTCGTCCCGGTGCCAGACGCCCGAGAGCCGGGGCGCGGGCGCCGCCCGCCCGCCGGCCGCGGGCCCGTGGTGGCCCGTCTCCGCGTCCAGCCACACGGCGCACCAGTCGGCGAGCCGGGGCACCAGCATCTGCCCGGCCAGCGCCGCGACCAGGTCCTCGTCCAGCTGTCCGGCCAGCAGATCGGACGCCTCCGCGAGGAAGGACGCCGCGCCGCCGCGCGCCAGCCAGTCCCACTCGTCCCGGCCGGGCGGGGTGTCGGGGACGACGTCCCCGGCGAGGGCGAGGGCCTGGTGCGCGGCGTGGTCGGCGTCGGGCCTCGGACGGATACCGCGCCCGTCGAGCGGTACCCGGGCCCAGACCGTCTTGACGGCGGCCCGGTAGCTGATCCCCCAGCAGTCGGCGAGGGCGGCCACCAGATGCAGACCGCGCCCGTAGTCCGGGGTGCCGGACTGCTCGGAGCCGTGCGGGTGGCTGTGCACGGGCCGGTCCGGGTGGTGGTCGGACACCTCCACGACGAGGGCCGCGCACTCCTCGTCCCGGGCCTCGGCGTAGCGGCACCTCAGTTCGGCGGCGGTCCCCGCGTGCACGACCGCGTTGGTGACGAGCTCGCCGGCGACGAGCGCCGCGTCGTCCGCGAGGCGCTCGGGGCAGGGGACGCCGACGGGGCAGCCGTCCGCCCCGGCGACCCGGCAGGCGCAGGCGTCGAGGAGCCCGACGTCGACCCAGTCGGCCACGGCGGCGCGCACCAGACGGCGGGCGGCGCCGGGGGCCAGCAGGCTCCCGGGCAGGCTGACGCGCACCCCGTCGGCGCCGGGATCGGACCATCCCGGTGCCGTGGGTGCCGTGCGGTTGCCGGTGTCTCGCTGCAACGGAATGGACCCCACCTGCGGCTCCTGGTCGGTGCTGTGTGCGCCGCTTATGACACCGACAGGGTGACAGAACGATCCCGCACATGTGCGCGGAGTCACCGAACTGGGCGAGGTCTTTCGTATTGTGGCTGGTCGCGCGGCCGGTGCACGACGACGCCGCACGCCCCGTGTCATGGGGCGTGCGGCGTGTCGTGCCTTCCCGGGGGCGTCCCGGCGCGGTCAGCCCTCGCGGGTCCCCGCGTACATGTCGTCGATCAGGTGCTTGTACTCCTTCTCCACGACCGGGCGCTTCAGCTTGAGGCTCGGCGTCAGCTCACCGTGCTCGATGTCCAGGTCGCGCGGCAGCAGGCGGAACTTCTTGATGGTCTGCCAGCGCTGGAGGCCCTCGTTGAGCCGCTGCACGTAGCCGTCGATGAGCTGCTCGGTCTGCGGGGCCGCGACGACCTCCGCGTAGCTCTTGCCGCCGAGGCCGTTCTCCCCGGCCCAGCCGAGGATGGCGGCCTCGTCCAGGGCGATCAGCGCGGTGCAGAAGTTCCGGTCCGCGCCGTGCACCAGGATGTTGGAGACGAACGGGCAGACGGCCTTGAACTGGCCCTCGACCTCGGCGGGCGCGATGTACTTGCCGCCGGAGGTCTTGATCAGGTCCTTCTTGCGGTCGGTGATGCGCAGGTAGCCGTCGGCGGACAGCTCGCCGATGTCACCGGTGTGGAACCAGCCGTCCGGCTCCAGGACCTCGGCCGTCTTCTCGGGGAGCTTGTGGTAGCCCTCCATGATGCCGGGGCCGCGGAGCAGGATCTCGCCGTCGTCCGCGATGCGCACCTCGCAGCCGGGCACCGGCTTGCCGACGGTGCCGGTGCGGTACGCCTCGCCCGGGTTGACGAAGGAGGCGGCGCTGGACTCGGTGAGGCCGTAGCCCTCCAGGATGTGGATGCCCGCGCCGGCGAAGAAGAAGCCGATCTCGGGGGCGAGCGCGGCGGAGCCGGAGACGGCGGCGCGCAGCCGGCCGCCGAAGGCCTCGCGGAGCTTGGAGTAGACGAGGGCGTCGGCGACCTTGTGCTTGGTGGTCAGGCCGAAGGGCGCGGTGGCGTTGCCGGTGCGCTGGAAGTTGTCCTGGGTGACCTTGGCGTACTCGCGGGCCACGCCGGCGGCCCACTGGAAGATCTTGTACTTGGCGCCACCGCCCGCGCGGGCCTTGGCGGCGACACCGTTGTAGACCTTCTCGAAGATGCGGGGCACGGCGGCCATATAGGTCGGCTGGACGACCGGCAGGTTCTCGATGATCTTGTCGACCCGGCCGTCGACCGCCGTGACATGGCCGACCTCGATCTGGCCGGAGGTCAGCACCTTGCCGAAGACATGGGCGAGCGGCAGCCACAGGTACTGCACGTCGTCCTGGGTGACCAGGCCGGTGGAGGCGATGGCCTTCGCCATGTAGGACCAGTTGTCGTGCGGCAGGCGCACGCCCTTGGGGCGGCCGGTGGTGCCGGAGGTGTAGATGAGGGTGGCGAGCTGGTCGGCGGTGATGGCCGCGACCCGCTCCTTGACCGCCTCGGGGTGCTTCTCCAGGTACGCGGCGCCGCGGGCCTCCAGCTCGGCGAGGCTCAGCACCCAGCCCTCGGGGTCGGCGGGGTCGGCCTCGACGCCGTCCGCGTCGATCACGACGACGTGCGCGAGGGCGGGCAGCTCGGCGCGGCGCTCACGGGCCTTGGCGAGCTGGGTCGCGTCCTCCGCGATGAGCACCCGGCTCTCGGAGTCGGAGAGGATGTAGGCCGACTCCTCGGCGTTGGTGGACGGGTAGACCGTGGTGGTCGCGCCGCCCGCGCACATCACGCCGAGGTCGGCGAGGATCCACTCGACCCGGGTGGCGGAGGCGAGGGCGACCCGGTCCTCGGCGTTGATCCCGAGGTCGATCAGTCCGGCCGCGATGCCGTACACGCGCTCGGCGGCCTGGGCCCAGCTCAGCGACTTCCAGTCGTCCGGCCCGGTTCCCGAGGCGGGCGGTACCGGGTAGCGGTATGCCTCGCTGTCGGGTGTCGCCGCCACCCGCTCGGCGAAGAGGGTCGCCACCGAGGGCGGCCGGTTCTCGATCTGGGTCTGGGTTTCGCTCACGACGTCCTCCGGGCCTGCGGGCAGCGTTGCACGACTGGCTGGTTGTTTAACTGGCGAGTAACCATCGAGCCGTGATCAGGGTAGAGCCCGTTCGATCGGCGCGTAAGTGCCTGCGGGGCGCCGCTTCATAACGAACGGAGCGCGGCTACGCCCTTCGGAGTACTGAATCTTTGCCATGGCCATGCGCACTTTTGATGAGAGCGGCGGGGGGCCGGATGGCCGAGAAGCGCCCGTCCGGGGTGGACGGGCGCTTCTGCGGGGGCGGCGCGGGCGGCCGGGGCGGGGGCGACCGGAGCCGGGCCGGCCGGGGCGAGCCGGCTGCGGGCCGGGCCATGGCGGGGGCGGCCGGAGCCGGGCCGGGCCGTGGCCTTTTCGGGCCGGGGGTGGGCGCTACTTCTTCGGCTTGCCGCTCTCGTCGCTGGAGAGCACCGCGATGAACGCCTCCTGCGGGACCTCCACGGAGCCGACCATCTTCATCCGCTTCTTGCCCTCCTTCTGCTTCTCCAGCAGCTTCCGCTTACGGGAGATGTCGCCGCCGTAGCACTTGGCGAGGACGTCCTTGCGGATGGCGCGGATGGTCTCGCGGGCGATGACCCGCGAGCCGATGGCCGCCTGGACGGGCACCTCGAAGGCCTGCCGCGGGATCAGCTCGCGCAGCTTGGCGACGAGCCGCACACCATAGGCGTACGCCTGGTCCTTGTGGGTGATCGCGGAGAAGGCGTCGACCTTGTCGCCGTGCAGCAGGATGTCGACCTTGACCAGGCTGGACGACTGCTCGCCGGTGGGCTCGTAGTCGAGCGAGGCGTAGCCGCGGGTCTTGGACTTCAGCTGGTCGAAGAAGTCGAAGACGATCTCCGCGAGGGGGAGGGTGTAGCGGATCTCGACGCGGTCCTCGGAGAGGTAGTCCATGCCGAGCAGGGTGCCGCGCCGGTTCTGGCACAGCTCCATGATCGAACCGATGAACTCGCTGGGCGCGAGGATCGTGGCGCGCACGACCGGCTCGTACACCTCGTCGATCTTGCCCTCGGGGAACTCGCTCGGGTTGGTGACGGTGTGCTCGCTGCCGTCCTCCATGACCACCCGGTAGACCACGTTCGGGGCGGTCGCGATCAGGTCGAGGCCGAACTCCCGCTCCAGGCGCTCCCGGATGACGTCCAGGTGGAGCAGGCCGAGGAAGCCGACGCGGAAGCCGAAGCCGAGGGCCGCGGAGGTCTCCGGCTCGTAGACCAGGGCGGCGTCGTTGAGGAGCAGCTTGTCCAGGGCGTCGCGCAGCTCCGGGTAGTCCGAGCCGTCCAGCGGGTAGAGGCCCGAGAAGACCATGGGCTTCGGGTCCTTGTAGCCGCCGAGGGCCTCGGTGGCGCCCTTGGTGAGCTGGGTGATCGTGTCGCCGACCTTGGACTGGCGGACGTCCTTCACACCGGTGATCAGATAGCCCACCTCGCCGACGCCCAGGCCGTCGGCCGGGAGCATCTCGGGCGAGTTGGTGCCGATCTCCAGCAGCTCGTGGGTGGCGCCGGTCGACATCATCCGGATGCGCTCGCGCTTGCCGAGCTTGCCGTCGACGACCCGGACGTAGGTCACGACACCGCGGTACGAGTCGTAGACCGAGTCGAAGATCATGGCGCGGGCCGGGGCGTCGGCCACGCCCACGGGGGCCGGGACCTCCCGGACGACCCGGTCGAGCAGCGCCTCGACGCCGACGCCGGTCTTCGCGGAGACCCGCAGCACGTCGTCGGGGTCGCAGCCGACCAGGTTGGCCAGTTCCTCGGCGAACTTCTCCGGCTGGGCGGCCGGCAGGTCGATCTTGTTGAGGACGGGGACGATCGCCAGGTCGTTCTCCATCGCGAGATAGAGGTTGGCGAGCGTCTGCGCCTCGATGCCCTGGGCGGCGTCGACCAGCAGGATCGTGCCCTCGCAGGCGGCCAGGGACCGGGACACCTCATAGGTGAAGTCCACGTGGCCGGGGGTGTCGATCATGTTGAGGATGTGCGTCCGGCCCTGGCCCTCGCCCTCGGTGGGGCTCCACGGCAGGCGGACGGCCTGGGACTTGATCGTGATGCCGCGCTCGCGCTCGATGTCCATCCGGTCGAGGTACTGCGCGCGCATCTGCCGCTGTTCGACGACACCGGTGAGCTGGAGCATCCGGTCGGCAAGCGTGGACTTGCCGTGGTCGATGTGCGCGATGATGCAGAAGTTGCGGATCAGCGCCGGGTCGGTACGGCTCGGCTCGGGCACGGAGGGAGGAGTCGCGGGCACGCAGGGTCCTGATTCTTTAGCAGACGCCGGGTCGGTGAGGCTCGCCTCGGGACGGTGTCGGATCGATACGCAGGCTCCTATGGTCCCATGCGCGCGGGACTGCGCCCGGTTTGGGCCACCCGAGTGCCTGCTGGTAGCCTGACGAGCTGTGTCTCGTGCCCTCTCATGTGCGGGACGCAACCTCAAGATCACAGATCATCGAACCTGAGAAGGCTCTTTTCGTGGCGAACATCAAGTCCCAGATCAAGCGGAACAAGACGAACGAGAAGGCGCGCCTGCGCAACAAGGCCGTCAAGTCGTCGCTCAAGACCGCGATCCGCAAGGCCCGCGAGGCCGTCGCCGCCGGCGACGCCGAGAAGGCGACCGTGGCGGCCCGTGCCGCTTCCCGTCAGCTCGACAAGGCCGTCTCCAAGGGTGTCATCCACAAGAACGCCGCCGCCAACAAGAAGTCGGCGCTGGCTTCCAAGGTTGCCTCCCTCCAGGGCTGAGCACCGCATCTGAACTGATCGCTGTCGGGGACCCAGCGGGCCCTCTCTTCCGCTCCCGGACAGCACCCTCCGCGCCGCACGCGGCCTGCGTTCGCCACGCGGGTGCGGCGCACCGAGCATGAGACAGGGCCCCGATGGCCGTCCTTCCCCAGGACGGTCACCGGGGCCCTTGTCATTGCCGCCCCGCTCCCGTGCGCCGGGCAGGCGGGCCGGGCGCGGTGGGACCGGGCCGGGCGCGGTGGGACCGGGCCGGGCGAGGGGCCGGACGTGCCCCTCAGGCGCGACGGCCCCGGCCGGGGCCCGGTCCGGTGGGTCAGGCGCGACGGGGGCGGGCGGCGCGGGCGATGGTGACGACCGCCTTCTCCAAGGCGTACTCCGGGTCGTCGCCCCCGCCCTTCACGCCCGCGTCGGCCTCGGCGACCGCGCGCAGGGCGACGGCGACGCCCTCCGGGGTCCAGCCGCGCATCTGCTGGCGGACGCGGTCGATCTTCCAGGGCGGCATGCCCAGCTCACGGGCGAGGTCGGCGGGGCGGCCCCCGCGCGCGGTCAGCAGCTTCCCGATCGCCCGCACGCCCTGCGCCAGCGCGCTGGTGATCAGGACCGGGGCGACGCCCGTGGACAGGGACCAGCGCAGCGCCTCCAGCGCCTCCGCCGCCCTGCCCTCCACCGCCCGGTCCGCGATGGTGAAGCTCGACGCCTCGGCGCGGCCCGTGTAGTAGCGCGCGACCACGGCCTCGTCGATGGTGCCCTCCACATCCGCCGTGAGCTGGGACACGGCGGAGGCGAGCTCCCGCAGATCGCTGCCGATCGCGTCCACCAGGGCCTGGCAGGCCTCGGGGGTCGCGGACCGGCCGAGGGACCTGAACTCCTGGCGCACGAAGGTCAGCCGCTCGGCGGGCTTGGTGGTCTTCGGGCAGGCGACCTCACGCGCTCCGGCCTTGCGGGCCGCGTCGAGGACGCCCTTCCCCTTCGCGCCGCCCGGGTGCAGCAGCACGAGGGTGATCTCCTCGGCCGGGGCGCCGAGATACGCCTTCACGTCCTTGATCGTGTCGGCGGAGAGGTCCTGCGCGTTGCGGACGATCACGACCTTGCGCTCGGCGAAGAGCGAGGGGCTGGTCAACTCGTCGAGGGTGCCGGGCTGCACCTGGTCGGCGGTGAGGTCGCGCACATCCGTGTCGGCGTCGGCCGCCCGGGCGGCGGCGACCACCTGCTGGACCGCGCGGTCCAGCAGCAGGTCCTCCTGGCCCACGGCGAGGGTCACGGGGGCGAGCGGGTCGTCGGTCGAACTGTTCCTGGCCATCGCGGTAAGCATCCCACGCGCCACCGACAGCCCGGGGGCGCCCGGGCGTAGGGGGCAGGGTCAGGGACCGGTGCCCGGCCCGGCGCCCCTGGGCGCGGTCAGGGCGCCTCGCGCCACCCGTCCCAGCCCGCGACGAACTCGTCCAGCGCGAGCGCGTCCAGCCGGCCGTCCGGGTCCTCGACGACCACCAGCCACTGCGCGTCCTCGGCGTCGTCCTCCCCCGCGAGGGCGTCCCGCACCAACTGGGGCTCCTCGGCCACCCCGAAGCGGTCGCCGAGGGACTCGGCGACCTCCTCGGCGGCGTCGCGGTCGGGCAGCACCAGCACATGTCTCACTTCGCTCACCCCCGCATTGTGCCGTGCCCGGTCAGACGGCCACCGGCCCGGTCAGGGCGAACTCCGCGACCTCCGGCACCGTGCCCGGTTCCAGCCCGAAGTGCTCGCGGTAGGCGTCCAGCACCTCCCGGTCGCTCTCCAGAAGACGCTCCGAGCGCTCCCCGCGCACGGTCGTCACCAGCTTCCGCCCCGACAGGGTGATCCGGCCCTCCTCGGTGAGCCGCGAGCAGACCAGCGAGGCGGTGAAGTGCGAGGCGGGGCAGGTGCGGTGGTACCAGCTGCCGACCTCGAACTCGGCGAGCGCCCGCGGCCTGGTGTCCAGCCGGAACTGCGGCACCCCACCCCGGAGCAGATCGAGGTCCCCGTGCCCCGGACCGTCCACCACCCGGAACACCCCGGCCGGGTCCTCCTGGTCCGACCTAGCGTCCAGCAGCAGCGGCCACCGGCTGTGGTCGCCGAACCCCACGTCCGCCAGCCACGGCCCCGTACCGTCCGCCGTCTCCACCCGGAGCGCCAGATGGTCGTACGGGACACCGAGAGCGCCGTCCCTGCCGAACACCCGGGCCTGGTGGAGGGTGACCCCGAAGCCCAGCGCCCGCAGCAACGCGGCGAAGGCGCCGTTGAGTTCGTAGCAGAAGCCGCCCCGGTGCCGCTCGACGATCTTCGCGACGAGCCGTTCCTCCTCCAGCACCACCTCCTCACGCCGGTGCACCGACAGATTCTCGAAGGGCACGGACAGCAGGTGCCGTACCTGGAGCTCCCGCAGGGCGGCGCCGTCCGCGCGCTCCGGCCGGGCGGCTCCGATACGCCGCAGATAGGCGTCGACGGCCTCCGCGGACAACCCGTCCGCCCGGCCCCGCCGTTCCTCGATGGTTCCCATGCGGACAGTCTTCCGAGGCGGACCCGCGGGGCGCCATCCGGGACCGTCCTGGGTCGTGCGGCGGAGACCGCCTCCTCCGACGGTCGGCCGTGTTTCGGTACCGCACGGCCGCTGGCTCGCCTCGCCGGGGGCTGCACGCCGGCCGCAACCAGCGGCCCCGCTCGGAGGCATGCACCCGGGGCCAGGAGCGGCGGCCCCCGCCAAAGGCGCGCGCACCCGGGCCGGCGGCGCTCGCGGGAAACGCGCACCCGGGCCGGCGGCGGCCGGTCACGGGCCCTCCCCGCGCGGCGGCCCGCGGCTCGTGACCGCGCGCAGCCGGGAGCCCGTGCCGGTCACGGCGATCGAGCCGTCGCGGTCGGTCCGCAGGACGAGGGCGCCCAGCGACCTCAGCAGCCCGACCGTGCGCGGCGAGGGGTGCCCGTACGGGTTGTCCCGGCCGCAGCTCACGAGCGCCAGCCTCGGCCGGACCACTGCGGCGAGCGCCGCGTGCTGGTGGGCCGAGCCGTGGTGGGCCACCTTGAGCACATCCACCCGGGGCAGCACCGGGCGGGCCCGCAGCAGTGCCTGCTGCGCGGGCGGCTCCAGGTCGCCCAGGAGCAGCAGCGTCGGGCCGTCGTCGACACGGACCAGCAGCGTCACACTGGCGTCGTTCGCGCCGCCGGCCACCGCCCCGGGCCGGTGATCCGGCCACAGGACCTCCCACTCGACGCCCCCGGCCCGCCGGCGCTCACCGGGGGCGGCCCGGACCACCTCCACCCCGGCCCGGGCCGCGGTCCGGTCGACGAACTCGGCCTGTGCGGCGGGTTCCTCCAGGTGCGTGGTCTGGATCGCGCCCACGCTCCGCCCGTCGAGCACGCCGGGAAGACCGGCGACATGGTCGGCGTGGAAGTGGGTCACAACCAGCAGGGGCACGCTGGTCACGCCCAGTTCACTCAGGCAGCGGTCGGCCGGCTCCGGGTCCGGCCCCGCGTCGACGACCACGGCCGTGCCCTCCCCCACCGAGACGACCGTGCTGTCTCCCTGCCCGACATCGCACATCACGTAGTCCCAGTCGGGCGGCGGCCAGCCCGTGACGACCCGGGTGAGCGGTGCCGGGCGGGCGACCACCAGCAGGAGCAGCAGGACGCAGACCGCCCCGGCCAGCGGATGCCGTGGCAGCCGCCGGACGACGGCGACGACCGTGAGGGTGACGACCGCGAGCAAAAGCCCCCCGACCCAGCCGCCGGGCCAGTGCAACCCCGCACCGGGCAGCTCCGCCCCGGTCCGCGCGACGGCGGCGATCCAGCCCGCGGGCCACCCGGCGCACCAGGCGATCACCGCCGCGACGGGCATGGCCACGGGTGCGGCGGCCAGCGCGGCGAACCCGAGGACGGTGGCGGGTGCGACGGCGAGCTCCGCGGCCAGGTTGCACGGGATGGCCACCAGGCTGACCCGGGCCGCGAACACCGCGACCACGGGTCCGCAGACCGCCTGCGCGGCGGCGGCAGCGGCCAGGGCCTCCGCGATCCGCGGCGGGACGCCTCGGCTCTGGAGGGGGGCACTCCAGCGAGGCGCCAGCGTCAGCAGGGCACCGGTCGCCAGCACGGAGAGCAGAAAGCCGTAACTGCGCGCGAGCCAGGGGTCGTAGAGCACCAGCAGCAGGACGGCCGCCGCCAGGGCGGGCAGCAGGGACCGGCGGCGCCCGGTGGCGATGGCGAGCAGCGTGACGAGCCCGCAGGCGGCCGCCCGCAGCACGCTCGGCTCGGGGCGGCAGACCACGACGAACGCCAGCACCAGACCGCCGCCGAGGAGCGCCGTGTTCCGCAGGGTGATGCCCAGGCGCGCTGCCAGACCCCCTCGTTCGGCGAGCAGCGCCCGCCCGGGCGGACCGATGAGCAGCAGGAGCACGATCGTGAGGTTGCTGCCGCTGACGGCGGTGAGGTGGGTCAGGTCCGTCGCTTCGAACGCCTCCTGGAGGTCGGCGGGCATCCGGGAGGTGTCGCCGACGACCAGCCCGGGGAGCAGAGCCCGGGCGTCCGGCGGCAGTTCGTCGGTCGCCTCGCGCAGACCGGCGCGCAGGTCCCCGGCGAAGCGCTGGGCAGTGGTCGGCGGGCCGGTGACCCGTGGGCCCGATCCCGCCCGGACCCGCAGCACGGCGGCGAAGCGGTCGTCCGGACGCTTCGGGGGCGCGAGGCTCCCGGACAGCCGCAGGCGGGTCGAGGGCAGCAGACTCCGCCAGTCGCTGTCCCGCCCGGCGGCCGCGACCAGGACCAGCACCGGTGTGCGGAGGCCGGTGGTCTCGCCGTGCGGCCCCCGGACATGAACCGCCTCCGCGTCGAAGACGATCGTCTCCGGTGCCGTGCGGTCGCCGACGGCCTTGGGCAGGAGCGGGCGCGGGTCGGAACGCACCGCCACCTCGGCGGTGACGACCGCGCCCTGGCGGGCCAGTTCCGGCAGCGGGCCGCGCCGCAGGTCCGCCATATGCAGGCCCGCGACGGTCGCACCGGCGGCGGCGCACAGCAGGACGCCCGCGACGGCCGTGGCCCGCAGCCGGGGTCCGGCACCGGGGTCTCGCAGGGCTCGGGCAGGCGCGTCCCGCCCGGCCCGGTGGCCGCCGCCCGCGCACCCCGCGAGCAGCAGCGCACCGGCCGCCGACACGGAGACGACCACCCCTACCGCGGTCGCCCGGCCCGATGCTCCGAGGGCCAGGGCGGCCGCGCCCCAGGCCGCGAGGGCGAGCGGTACGAGCCGGAGGTCGGCCGGGCCCTCCCCGCCCCACCGGGGCGGGTGCGGACCGTCGTCCGCGCGGCGAGCGCCGGTGACGGCGGGCGGCGGCCGCAGCGCGGCCCCCGGGACGGCCCGGTTCATGGCCGCACCTTGCTCTGCAGATCGGCGAACCGCCGTTCGCCGATCCCGTTGACGTCACGCAGCTCCTCGACCGAGCGGAAGCCGCCGTTGCGGGTGCGGTGGTCGATGATGTGCTGGGCGAGCACGGGGCCGACGCCCGGCAGTGTCTCCAACTGCTCGGCGGTGGCGGTGTTCAGACTGACCGGAGCGGAGCCCCCGCCTCCCGGGGCAGCCCCGGCCCCAGGTCCTGCGGCGACGGCCATCGGCAGTCCGACCACCACCTGTTCGCCGTCGTTCAAGACGCGAGCCCGGTTGAGCCCGGCCAGATCCGCGCCGCGCTCCACTCCCCCGGCGGCCTCCAGGGCGTCGTCCACCCGCGACCCTGCGGGCAGCCGCAGCACACCCGGCTTGCGCACCTTGCCGCTCACGTCCACGACGATCCGCGCCGAGGGCGCGGCGGTGACGGCCCCCGGGAGGGCCCCGCCGGGCGGGTCGGCGGGGCGGTCCCCGTCCGGCGCCCGGACCTCGCCCTGCCGGACCACCTCCGGCGCGGCCACCGGTTGCGGGCGGCCGGACCAGAAGTGCTGGACGGCGAAGAGCCCGGCGGCCACGAGGACCACGGCCAGCGCCGCGAGGGTGCGCGGTTCGAGCCCGCAGCGGAGCTGCACCCAGAGCGGCAGCCGCTCCCGCAACGCGGCCCACCGCGAGCCCCCGCCCGGACCCGCCGCCGCGCCCAAGGCGATCCGCCCACTATCGGCCCCCGCGCCCGCTGCGTCGGGCACACCCGGCGCAGGGGGACCATCGGGCAGGCCGGCCCCGCCCGGCGGCTCGGGCAGGCCGGGCTGTGGTGGCTCGTCCACCGGGACGCGCCCCTCCGCCGGATGTGCCCCGCCCCGGCGAGGAACGGACGACGGCGGCCCGGAGGGCCCTGCGCCCGAGACCGGCGCCACCCCGCCCGCCGAAGGCGTGAACAGCGCCTCGGCACGGCGGCGCGAGGCGGTCACGGGCGGCGCGGCGGCCCGGCCGAGGCGCGGACCAGCCGACACCTGCGACGCGCTCCGCGCACGCCCACCGCCCCCACGCACCCCGTCCCCGCCGCCTTCCGGATCGTCGTTGGCGATGCCCAGGGAGGCCCCGCGCGGCCAGCCCGCGAAAGGCCCGCCCGGGCCGAGTTCATCCGACGGCGTGCCCCGCCCCGGGACCGCCGCGAGGCCCGGTCCGCCGCCGCCCGCGCCCGCGCGATGGCGGCCGGTCGGCCTGCGCAGCGGGGCGAGGCGCCCTTGGCGGTGACGGGCACGGCCGTCGGAGGCGTGCGGACGGCCGGGACCACTGGTTGCGAAAGAGCTGCGAAAGGTCATGCCGAGAACGCTAAGGAGCGCCCCCGAACCCCGCTGAGCTGCGTCAAATCCCGTGGATAACCAGGCCCTTGTGGATATCCCGGCCACTCACACGAGTGAACGAACCGCCCGCCCGCCCAGCCCCTCAGGCACCTCAACGCCTCAACGCCTCAACGCCTCAACGCCTCAACGCGAGGAGACCACGACCGCGAGCAGTCCCGGCCCGGTGTGCGCGCCGATCACCGCGCCCACCTCGCTCACATGCAGGTCCGCCAGGCCGATGACCCGGTCCCGCAGCCGGTCGGCGAGCACCGCCGCCCGGTCCGGGGCCGCCAGGTGGTGTACCGCGATGTCCACCGGCGCGGTCCCCGCCCGCTCCGCCGCGATCTCCTCCAGCCGCGCGATGGCCCGCGAGGCGGTGCGCACGCGTTCCAGCGGCCCGATCCGGCCGTCCTCCAGGGTCAGGAGCGGTTTCACCGCGAGCGCCGACCCCAGCAGGGCCTGCGCCGCCCCGATCCGGCCGCCGCGCCGCAGGAAGTCCAGGGTGTCGACGTAGAAGTAGGCGGAGGTGCCCTCGGCGCGCTTCTCCGCCGCCGCGACCGCCTCGTCCAGCGAGCCGCCCGCCTCGGCCACCTCGGCCGCCGCCAGGGCGCAGAACCCGAGGGCCATGGCGACCATACCGGTGTCCACGACACGGACCGGCACGGGCGCGTCCTTCGCCGCGAGGACGGCGGCGTCGTAGGTGCCGGAGAACTCCGACGACAGGTGCAGGGAGACGATCGCGCTCGCCCCGGCCTCGGCCTTCGCGCGGTACGCGCGGGCGAAGGTCTCCGGGCTCGGGCGTGAGGTGGTCACCGGGCGGCGCTTCTGGAGGGCCGCGGCCAGCGAGCGCGACGAGATCTCGGTGCCCTCCTCCAGCGCCTGGTCGCCGAGGACGACAGTCAGCGGCACCGCGGTGATGCCGTGCCGCTCCATCGCCGGGGCCGGCAGGTAGGCCGTGGAATCGGTGACGATCGCGACATGGCGGGACATGAGCGGGAGGTTACCCTCCGGGCGCGCCGGACGGCAGCCCAGGGCCCTCTCCGCCCCCGCCGGGCACCCCGCTCAACCCGCGATCCCCGTTCGGCGCGCGGGCCCGGGTCAGCAAGCGGTCCCCGCTCGGCCGGCGGTCGCGGCTCAGTTCGTGGCCTCGGCTCAGTTCGTGGTCTCGGGACGCGGGGACTTCTGCCAGGAGTAGGTGTTCAGCCGCGGGTCGGGCGCCGTGATCGCCTGGGGCTGCCCCTCGGCGGGCCCCTCACCGCTCTCCGCGGACCGCGCGGGCCCGCCCGCTGCCCCGCCGGCCGCCCCCGCAGCGGGCCAGGACGCCGTGCGCCCGGCGCCCTGCGCCGGGGCCGCGTCCGCCTGCGTCCCCTCCTGCGACCAGTGGCGCAGCGCGCCCGCCTCCATGTCGATCTGCGCGCTCAGCGAGTCCAGGTCGTCGGCGGCGAAGCGCTGCGCGCGGTCCCGGGCGGCCCAGCGGAGCGCGTCCGCGGAGTGGGTGACCCGCTCGGTGCGCTCGCGCAGCTCGGGCAGGAGCGAGGCGACCTTCGCGCGGTCGGGTTCGCGCTCCAGGCGCTTGAGGTCGGCGTCGAGTTCGTGTCCGTGCGCGCTGAGGCGGCGGAAGAGGTCCAGCGACTCCGACAGCGAGGCGTCCTCCGCCACGCCCGCCTCCAGCGCGTCCTGGGTGGCGCGCATCGAAGTGCGCAGGGACAGCCGCAACCGGGCCAGCTCGCCCGCCGGGCCGGGCTGCCCGTAGGTGCGGGCGCGCAGGGTGGTGTCCTCGACCGTGCGGCGGGCCTGGTTCACCGTGCGCTCGACCCCGCGCTTCGCGGCGCCCACCGCCTTCACGCCCGCGTAGACCCCGAGGGCCACCATGGCGAGGAAGAGCACCGCCAGAATCACGATGACACTCTCCATGGGCCCCTCCGGCGTCGAATACGGTCCCGCCGCGGCGCCCGCAACGGAGTCCCGCGGCTGTTCTCCTCCCACGGTAAACGGAAAGGGCAGGCCGAGGGTTCCAGCGGAACCCCCAACCTGCCCTTAAGGGGTGTCTCGGGGCACTCTCCTGGCCCGTTGCGCGGGCGCCGTGTTGACCCCCGCGCCCCGGCCGTGGCCGCGCCGACCGCCCGCGCGCCCCCGACCCGAACCCCCGCCGGAACCTACGCCGGCACGATGTTGACCAGCTTCGGCGCCCTGACGATCACCTTGCGGATACCGGCGCCGCCCAGCGCCGCCACCACCGCCTCGTCACCCAGTGCCAGCTTCTCCAGCTCCTCGTCCGTGATCGACGGCGGCACCTCCAGGCGGGCCTTGATCTTGCCCTTGATCTGGACGACGCAGGTCACGGTCTCGTCGACCACGTACGCCGGGTCGGCGACCGGGAAGTCCGCGTGCACCACGGAGCCGGTGTGGCCCAGCCGGTGCCACAGCTCCTCCGCGATGTGCGGGGCCAGCGGCGCGATCAGCAGCACCAGGCGCTCGGCGACCGACCGGGGCAGCGGGGCGCCGCCCTTGGTCAGGTGGTTGTTCAGCTCGGTGATCTTCGCGATCGCCGTGTTGAACCGCATCGCGGCCAGGTCCTGGCCGGCCCCGTCGATCGCCTTGTGCAGGGCGCGCAGGGTGGCCTCGTCCGGCTCGGTGTCGACGACGGTGACCTCGCCGGTCGACTCGTCGACGATGTTGCGCCACAGCCGCTGGAGCAGCCGGTACTGGCCGACGACCGCGCGGGTGTCCCAGGGGCGGGAGACGTCCAGCGGGCCCATCGCCATCTCGTACAGGCGCAGGGTGTCGGCGCCGTACTCGGCGCAGATCTCGTCGGGCGTGACCGCGTTCTTCAGGGACTTGCCCATCTTGCCCAGCTCGCGCCTGACCGGCTCGCCCTCGAAGTAGAACGCGCCGTCCCGCTCCTCGACCTCGGCCGCCGCCACCGGGAAGCCGCGGCTGTCCCGGTACACGTACGCCTGGATCATGCCCTGGTTGTACAGCTTGTGGAACGGCTCGGCGGAGGAGACGTGCCCCAGGTCGAAGAGGACCTTGGACCAGAAGCGCGCGTACAGCAGGTGCAGCACGGCGTGCTCGGCGCCGCCGACGTACAGGTCGACGCCGCCGTGCGGCTTGCCGTCCCGCGGACCCATCCAGTAGCGCTCGGTCTCGGGGTCGACCAGCTTCTCGCTGTTGTGCGGGTCCAGGTAGCGCAGCTCGTACCAGCAGGAACCGGCCCAGTTGGGCATGGTGTTGGTCTCGCGGCGGTACTTCCTCGGCCCGTCGCCCAGGTCCAGGGTGACGTTGACCCAGTCCTCGTCGCGGGACAGGGGCGTCTCCGGCTGGGTGTCCGCGTCGTCCGGCTCGAAGGTGCGCGGCGAGTAGTCGTCGACCTCGGGCAGTTCCAGCGGCAGCATCGACTCGGGCAGCGGGTGGGCGATGCCGTCCTCGTCGTAGACGATCGGGAAGGGCTCGCCCCAGTAGCGCTGGCGGCTGAACAGCCAGTCGCGCAGGCGGAAGTTGATGGTGCCCTCGCCGACGCCCCTGGCGACCAGCCACTCGATGATGCGGCTCTTGGCCTCGGCCACGTCCAGGCCGTTCAGCGAGATCTCGTCGTTGGCGGAGTTGATCGCCGGGCCCTGGCCGGTGTACGCCTCGCCCTCCCAGCCCTCGGGCGGCCGCACGGTGCGGACCACGGGCAGGCCGAATGCCTCGGCGAACTCCCAGTCCCGCTCGTCCTGTCCGGGGACGGCCATGATCGCGCCGGTGCCGTAGCCCATCAGCACGTAGTCGGCGACGAAGACGGGCACACGCTCGCCGGTGACCGGGTTGACCGCGTGGGCGCCGGAGAAGACGCCGGTCTTGTCCTTGTGCTCGGTCTGCCGCTCGACGTCGGACTTGGTCTGCGCCTGCTTGCGGTACGCGGCGACGGCCTCGGCCGGGGTCGCGGCGCCGCCGGTCCACGCCTCGGGGACGCCCTCGGGCCACGCGGCGGGCAGGATCGAGTCGATCAGGCCGTGCTCGGGGGCCAGCACCATGTAGGTGGCGCCGAACAGGGTGTCGGGGCGGGTGGTGAAGACGGTGATCGCCGTGTCCGGGCGGCCGTCGACGGGGAAGTCGACGCGGGCGCCCTCGGAGCGGCCGATCCAGTTGCGCTGCTGCAGCTTGATGGCCTCGGGCCAGTCCAGCGCGTCCAGGTCGTCCAGCAGGCGGTCCGCGTAGGCGGTGATGCGCATGTTCCACTGGCGCAGCTTCGCCTTGAAGACGGGGAAGTTGCCGCGCTCGGAGCGGCCGTCGGCGGTGACCTCCTCGTTCGCCAGCACGGTGCCCAGGCCCGGGCACCAGTTGACGGGCGCGTCGGAGGCGTACGCCAGGCGGTACTCGCCCAGGACGTCGGCGCGCTCACCGGCGGTCAGCTCGGCCCAGGCGCGCCCGCCGGGCACCTCGCGGGAGCCGTCCTCGAACTGCGCGACCAGCTCGGCGATCGGCCGGGCCTTCTCCGCCTCCGTGTCGTACCAGGAGTTGAAGATCTGCAGGAAGATCCACTGGGTCCAGCGGTAGTAGTCCGGGTCGATCGTGGCGAAGGAGCGGCGCTTGTCGTGGCCCAGGCCCAGTCGGCGCAGCTGCGCCTTCATATTGACGATGTTGGCCTCGGTGGAGACCCGGGGGTGGGTGCCGGTCTGCACCGCGTACTGCTCGGCGGGCAGGCCGAAGGCGTCGAATCCCAGGGTGTGCAGGACGTTGTGGCCGGTCATCCGCTGGTGGCGGGCGAAGACGTCGGTGGCGATGTAGCCCAGGGGGTGGCCGACGTGCAGTCCCGCGCCCGAGGGGTACGGGAACATGTCCATGATGAACTTCTCGGGCCGGGCCGCGACGGCCGGGTCCCCGGCCAGGTCGCCGCTCGGGTTGGGCGCCTCGTAGGTGCCGTCCGCGTCCCAGAAGTCCTGCCAGCGTGCCTCGATGTCGGCCGCCATGGCGGCCGTGTAACGATGCGGGGCTGCCGCCTCGGCAGCGGAGTTCGTCTCGCTCATGATCCTTGAAAGCTCCATCGATCGTCTCTGCCGGCTGCCGCGATTCATCCGCTCCGGCCGGTGGTCCGGTGATCCGGTGAAATGAAAAATCCCCTCGCACAGGAGGGGACGCCGCGCTGGTTCCGACGTTTTCCGTCATCCGTCGGGAGTGGTCAGCGCGGCTCGCTAAGCAGAAGGCGTACGGCACGCATGGCGTCAGGGTACCGCAGCCGGAGAACGGGCCGCATACGCCTTGTGCCGGGGCCGCGTCCCACCCCGCCCGCACCCGGCCGATCCCTGCGGACGGCCTTACTCCGCGTATCGGCCGGATCCAGGGCAACCCCCGGGTCAGTTGGCGCTCCTTCACCTCAGATAACGCCGAAACCCGCTACCACGCGGTATGGGTCGACCTAGAGTGCGTCAACGGGACCGCTTTCCCGCACCATTCGGAGTCGCCCCATGAACCCTCGTCTCAAACAGCGTTTGTCGCCGGGCCCCGGGCCAGGACTCAGCCGCCCCGTCCAGGGCGGCCTCTACGCGGCCGCACTCGTCCTCATCCCGTTGCTGGCCGTCCTCGGCAGCGACGGTTTCCGCGCCGCGCTCGACTTCACCACCGGGGTCCTGTCCCTGGTGTCGCTGACCGCCTCCGTCGCCTGGGGGCTGCTCGCCACCGACCGGGTGCTGCTCGCCCCGCGGCACCGGCTGCTCGCCCAGGGCATCCACCGGACCACGGCGGTGGCCTCGCTCGGCTTCCTGCTGCTGCACGCCACCGTGAAGGTCTCGCTCGGGCACGTCGCGCTCGTCGGCGCCCTGATCCCGTTCAGCCTGGGGGTCACCGGCACCTCGGCGCTGATCGGCTTCGGCTCGCTGGCCGGCCTGCTGATGGTCGTCGCGGCCACCACGGGCGCCCTGCGCAGCGCGCTCGCCGGCAACAGCAAGGTCGCCGGCCGCTGGCGGCCGCTCCATATGCTGGCCTATCCGGCCTGGTGCTTCGCGCTGGTGCACGGACTCTACGCGGGTCGCCCCGCCGCCGGCTGGGTCGTCGCGATGTACTGCCTGGCCCTCGCCGGAGTCGCCGCCGCCGTGGCGGTACGGCTGCTGCCCCGGCCGATGCAGCGCCAGATCGCCGGCCGGATCCTGGCCCTGACCGGCGGCGGCGCCGTCCGGCCGCCGTCCGCGGAGGAGCAGGCGCAGCGCGACATGGCCCTCTCCCCGCTCCCCGGCACGTCCGGCATGGGCACGGCGGCCGGCATGAACGCCGCGGCCGGGATGAACGCTGGGCGCCGCGGGCGCGTACCCGCTGGCATGGACCGTATGGACCGCATGGACCGGCCGGGTGGGGACCCGCCGGGCGGCGGCATCCCCCAGCAGCGCCCCTACGCGGACGAGGCCCCTCCGCTGGGCGGCGGCCGCACGCAGCCGCCCCGGCTCGCCGCGCCCTCGCCGCAGCTCTACGAGGTGCCCCCGCCTCCGGAGGCCGACCCCTCCGTGCTGCCGGGCGGCGGCCGGGCGCCGGGGATGGCTGCCGCGTACCGCGCGGTGTCGCTGGCCGGGGACCCGTCCGCCCCGCTCGCGGAGCGGGTTCCGATGACCGAGGAGATACCCGTGGTCACGGAATCCGGCCCGCCGCCGGGCTCCTGGCCCACCCCGTCCCCGCCGCCCCCCGCGCAGGCCCAGCGGCCCGAGGCCCCGCCGTACGACACCCCGCCCCCGCCGCTCTTCGACGCTCCCCCGTCCTACGACGCGCCGCCCGCCTACGGCTTCGCCCCCTACGGCACGCCCGGCGACCTCGGCGACACGGGCGGCTACCCGCCCTACAACCCCGCCGCCGACACCCAGCCCCCGTACCAGCCCGGCGGCGGCCCCGCCTACGACCCCAACTCCCCGTACCCCGCCGCCCCGGAGGCCGGGGCCGTCGACGACACGGCGGCCATGCCGGGACCGCTCTACCAGCCGCCGGCCGGGGAGCCCTGGAACGCACCCGCAGGAGAACGACCGTGAACGCCCCCCTCCCTGACGTCCCCGAGGTCCGCGTCGTCGGCCTCCCGCAACTGACGCAGGGTTTCGACCTGGTCGAGCGGCTCGACCTCCAGATGCATCTGAAGGTCCACGGGCCGCTGGAGCCGGTCAGCGGCGAGCGGCTCGCCCAGCTCGCCGAGGAGATATCCCTGACCGGCCGGGGCGGGGCGGGCTTCCCGTTCGGCAAGAAGCTGCGCGCGGTCGCCAAGTCGGCGATCCGGCGCGGTGTCCGGCCGGTCGTCGTGGTCAACGGCAGCGAGGGGGAACCCGCCTGCCGCAAGGACACCGTCCTTCTCAACCGGGCGCCGCACCTGATCCTGGACGGCGCGCTGCTGGCCGCCGAGGCGCTCGGCGCGCGCACCCTGGTGGTCGCGGTGACGCGGAACTCCACCGAGATCTCCATGCGCGCGGCCCTCGCCGAGCGCGGGCTCTCCGACCGCCGGGGCCAGCAGTTGCGGGCGCGTGTGGTGCGCACCCCGGAGCGGATGGTCTCCGGCGAGGCGTCCTCCGTGATCCGCGCGGTCAACGGCGGGCCCGCGCTGCCGCCCGGCCGCCGGGTGCGCGCCGCCGAGTCCGGCGTCGGCGGCGCGCCGACCCTGCTGTCGAACGCCGAGACCTTCGCCCAGCTCGCCGTCGCCGCCCGGGTCGGCTCCCGGCGCTACGCGCACACCGGCCTGGACTCCGAGCCGGGCACGGTGATGCTGACGATCTCCGGGGCGGTCGCGCGGCCGATGGTCGTCGAGGTCCCGACCGGTGTCCCGCTGCGCTACGTCCTCCAGCTCGCGGGCGCGCCGCCGCTCCCCCAGGGGGTGCTGACCGGCGGCTACCACGGCAACTGGATCGACTCCGCGGCCGTGCACGAGGCGGTGGTCTCCAAGGCCTCCCTGGCGTCCGTGGGGGGCGCCCTGGGGGCCGGGGCGATCCTGCCGATCGGCCCGGAGACCTGCCCGCTCGGCGAGTCCCTGCGGGTGGCGAACTGGCTGGCGGCGGAGACCGCCGGCCAGTGCGGGCCCTGCAAGCTGGGCCTGCCGGCCGCCGCGGGCGGGCTGGCAGACGTCATCAACGGCGGCGGCCCCGCGGCCCTGGAGGCGCTGCGCGAGGTGACGCAGGCGGTGAAGGGCCGGGGCGCGTGCAAGCACCCGGACGGCAGCGCCCGCTTCTTCTCCTCGACCCTCTCCGCCTTCACGGACGACCTCGCCGCGCATGTCCTGCACGGCGGCTGCGGACGCCCCACGACCGGTGTGCTGCCGCTTCCGCTGCCGGGCTACGAGGAGGCCGAGGAGTCCATCCCCAGCGGGGAGAAGATCTTCATCGACTGGACCCTCTGCCAGGGGCACGGCCTCTGCGCGGACATCGTCCCGGAGCTGATCCGGCTGAACCCGGACGGCTTCCCGTCGGTCGCGGACGCCGTGGTTCCGACGCATATGCGGGGCCGCGCGCAGCGGGCCGTACGCCGCTGCCCGGCGCTGGCGATGCGGATCGAGCAGGTGGCGACCGCGGGGGCGCCGGAGCCACCGTCCCGGCCCGCGCTGCCGAGCAGCAACCGCAAGGCCCTGGGCAGCGGCCGGAGTTGAGCACGCGCCCGCCCGCCGACCCCGCGAAGGGGCGGCGGGCACCCCGGCGGACATGCCGAACACGAGGAAGCGGGCCACCCTCACCGGGTGGCCCGCTTCCTCGTTCTGTGGAGCTAAGGAGAATTGAAAAAAAGACCACCAGGAATACCAGAAAGCGCACAAAC
>NZ_JBEXXN010000039.1:0-63154 GCF_040630445.1 Streptomyces sp. NPDC005805 | reverse complement strand
CCAGATCGGCTCGAAGAGGGTGTTGGCGAACCGCAGCGCCAGGATGTTCTGGACCGTCTCCTTGCCCAGGTAGTGGTCGATCCGGAAGACCTCGTCCGGGGCGAAGACCTCGTGCACGATCGCGTTCAGTTCACGGGCGCTGGCGAGGTCGTGGCCGAACGGCTTCTCGATGACCGCGCGCCGCCAGGAGCCGGGGGGCGGCTCGGAGAGCCCGTGGTCCTTGAGCTGCTGGACGACCTCGGGGAAGAACTTCGGCGGCACGGAGAGGTAGAAGGCGAAGTTCCCGCCGGTGCCCTGTTCCTTGTCCAGCTCCTGGACGGTGGCCCGCAGCCGCTCGAAGGCCTCGTCGTCGGCGAAGTCGCCCTGCACGAAGCGCATCCCCTCGGCGAGTTGGCGCCAGACCTCCTCCCGGAACGGGGTGCGGGCGTGCTCCCGGACGGCGTCGTGCACCTCCTGGGCGAAGTCCTGGTCCTCCCAGTCCCGGCGGGCGAAGCCGACGAGGGAGAAGCCCGGCGGCAGCAGACCCCGGTTGGCGAGGTCGTAGACCGCGGGCATCAGCTTCTTCCGGGAGAGGTCGCCCGTGACACCGAAGATGACCAGGCCCGAGGGCCCGGCGATACGGGGCAGTCTCCGGTCGAGCGGGTCCCGCAGGGGATTCGCCCAGCCGCTGTTCTCCGACATGGGGGCATGCCTCCTTGAGCGAGCGCGTCCAGCGTCCGAGTGCGTCGGTCCGAGCATCGCATCCAAGGCCCCTGCCTGCGCTGTTCCACGCGCCCGGCCGCGTCGGGGCGGCGCGGGCGCGGGTCGGCGGGCGGGCGGGGCCGGGTCGGCGGGCAGGCGGGACCCGCCCCCCTTGCCCCGGGGGCGGAGATCGCGAACAGTGGCTTCCATGGCGACAGTTGTGCTGGTGGGGACGCTCGACACCAAGGGCGAGGAGTACGGCTGGCTGCGCGAGCGGCTGCTCGCGCACGGGGTGGAGGTGCTGGTCGTCGACACGGGAGCGCACGGCGCGCCCCGGATCGCGCCGGACGTGCCGAGCGGGGACGTCGCCCGCGCCGCCGGGGCGGACCCGGAGGCGCTGCGGGCGGCGGGCGACCGGGGCGCCTCCGTGACGGTGATGGCCCGGGGCGCGGCCGAGGTCGTGACCGGGCTCTACGAACAGGGCCGCCTGGACTGCGTGTTCGCGATCGGCGGCAGTGGCGGCACCTCCATCGCGACCCGCGCGATGCGCGCCCTGCCGCTCGGCGTCCCCAAGCTGATGGTGTCGTCCATGGCGGCCGGGGACGTGTCCCCCTACGTGGGGTCGGCGGACATCACCATGATGTACAGCGTCGTCGACATCGCCGGGATCAACAGTGTGTCCGGGCCCGTCCTGGCGAACGCCGCCGACGCGGCCGCCGGGATGGCGAAGGGCTTCGCCTCCGCCCGGCGCGCCCTGCGCCCGGCCGACCTCGCCGCGGGCGGCCGACCCCTGGTGGCCACCAGCATGGCGGGGGTCACCACGGCGGGCGTCGACGCGGCCCGGGAGCGTCTGGCCGAACTCGGTTACGAGGTCCTGGTGTTCCATGTCAGCGGCGCGGGCGGGCGGACCCTGGAGTCGCTGGCCGGGCAGGGGCTGTTCGCCGGGGTGCTGGACCTGACGCTCAGCGAACTGGCGGACGATCTGTGCGGCGGGATCCTCACCGCCGGACCCGGCCGGCTGACGGCGGCCGGGCGGGCCGGGACACCGCAGGTGGTGAGCCTGGGGGCGCTGGACATGGTGAAGTTCGGGCCGCCGGAGACCGTCCCGGCCGCGATGCGCGACCGGGACGTGCGGGTGCACAACCCGTCGATCACCGTGGTCCGCACCACCGCCGGGGAGTGCGCCGAGCTGGGCCGCCGCGTCGCGGCCAAACTGCGCGCCGCCGCCGGCCCGGCCGAGGTGTGCGTGCCGCTGCGGGGGCTGTCCACCCTGGGCGCGCCGGGCGGGCCCTACCACGCGCCGGAGACGGACGAGGCCCTGTTCACGGCGTTGCGGGACGGGCTGGCGGGGAGCGCGGTGCGGCTCGTCGAGGTGGACGACCACATCAACAGCCCGGCCTTCGGGCGCGCCGCCGCGGACCGGCTGCACGCCCTGATCGGGGCGGCCGGGGCGGGTACGGGGGCGGCGCCGCCCGGTGCGGAGGCGTTCTGACCGCGTTTCCGCCCGGACGCGCTGGGACCGCGTTCCGGCCCGGCGGCCGGACCGCGCTCCGGACGCGGGGTCCGAGCGGCGGCGATCTGATACGGCGTGCGCGCCCGGCCCCGCACGGCCCGGTCCAGCGCAAACGCCTCTGCGGCCGGGGGCCCGGGGCGCCACTCCCGGGCCCCGGGGTGGCGTCCGACCGGGCGAGGGTTCCCCCTTCCGGCCCAGCGACATGGTTCCCGGATGGCGCAACGCGACGAACTGCGCACTAGTGGTAGTCAAGTGCGCAGCTCGAAGGCGCGCACGAGTCGAACACGGTGGGCGGCCCCTGGGCCGGCCCACGAACGGAGCACGCGCCATGACCCGCGACCCCTTCCCCAGCACAGACCCGGCCGACCACGACACCCGACCGACCGCCGGCCCCGCCCCGGTACCGGACCCCGGGTTCGCCGGCCCCGCATCCCCGCCGGTCACGGCGCACGACACCCCCGAGGACCCGGACGCGGCCCCGGCCCGGACCCCCGTGGCGGTCGCCGTCGCGGACGAGGCCCCCGGCCCGGCCGCCACCGGGACGCCCGCCGGCGCCGACTCCCCGGAGCACGGCGGGGCACCGGCCCCGGACCGGCGCCCCGCCGAAGCCGACGCCACCGCGGACGCGAGAACGGACTCGGACTCCGCCGCGGCCCCGGAAGCGAACGCGGAAGCGAACGCTGACAGCGGCGACAAGGACCACGAGGACGACGACGAGCCCATACGCACCGTGCTGCGCACCGCGGCCACCGAACGCCCCCTGGAGGAGGTCGCGGCCCTGGTCGCCCGTCTCCAGCGGACCGGCGAGGTGACCGGTCCCGCGGACGTGGCCCTGCGCGCCGCCGCCGTCAGCCGCCCCCTGGAGGAGGTCCGGCGCCTGGTGGCGCTGCTGAACGCCTCCGGCGAGGACGTCCAGCAGGCCGACACCACCCTGCGCGCGGCCGCCGTGGGCCGGCCGGTGGACGACGTGGTCCAGCTGGTGAACATCCTCGGCAGCGACAGCGGCGACTGGCGCACCCCGGGTAGCACCCCGCCCGCATCCTCCGACCCCGACGGCGGCCGGGACGGGAACGGCGCCCGCCGGAAGCTCTCGCGCCGCGAGCGCGCCGAGCACCGCGCGGCGACCCAGTGGTCCACGTCCGCCCTGAACAGCGCGCTCGCCGCGGGGCCCGGCGGGCACTCCGTCTCCCCCGCCCTGCGCTCGGTCCTGCGCTGGCCGGCGGCGCTGGCGCTGTTCGTATGCGGCGCCATCCACCTCCCGACGGACCTCCCCGCCCTCCGCTCCGGCGGTTACGGGGAACTGCTCTCGGTGGCCGTCCTGCTGCTGTGCCTGCTCTGCGCGGTGTGGCTCGCGACGCGGGACACCGCGACCGTGTGGGCGGCCACGGCGGGACTCGCCGTCGGCATCATCGCCCTGCACGCCCTCGCGGGCGCCGGCACGGTCGACCTGCTGAACAGCAGCCTCGGTGACACCTTCACCTGGGCGAAGGCGGCGGCCGTGCTCAGCGGGGCGGCCACGGTGCTCCTGGCGGGCGCGGCGCTCTTCCGCGGCGGCCGGGCCGGGGTGCCGAAGAGCACCTGACCCGCGCCGGGCCGCCCGCCCGCTGCTCCCCCGGCCCCCGCAACGGCGTCCTGCCGCCCCGGGGGCCGGGGTGCGTGAATCGACCCGTGTCGGGGCGGCCCCACGGGGTACGGGTCGGGCAAGAGCACACACGAACCGAGGAGGTGCTCCATGGAGCAAGGCGGCAACCGGGTCGGCCCGCACAAGGACGAGGCGATGAAACACGAGGTCGAGCAGTACCTCCGCGCCCGTCAGCAGCACACGCGGATCGACACGGCGCACGACCCCGAGCCCGGCGCCGACGACGCGCTGCCGGAGGATCCCGCCTCACCGTGGTCCCGCGGCGGCTGAGCCCGCCGCGCCCGCGCCGACGGCCGTCACCCGCACCGCGCGGGCGGCGGCCGTCCCGCGTACGCGGGGCGGCCCGTGTGCACCCGGGGCTCAGGACCGGGGCGCGCCGTACCAGCGCCAGGAGGTGCGGCGGGGGCGGCCGGGGAGTCCGCCGCGGCCGGTGGCCCAGAGGAGGACGGGCCACGGTTCGCCGCCGTCCACGGGCACATCGGGGAAGAGCCGGGCGAGGACGCGCTCGCACAGCTCGTCCGGCGGGCTCCAGTCGAGACCGAGCCCGTCGGCGATGTCATGGGTGTGCACCAGGGTCTCGACGATGCCCATGGCGGCGAAGCCCTCGGCGTCGGAGGCGCCGAAGACATGGTGGCCCCGGACGCCCCCGGGCGCGGTGCGCACCATCGCGGAGAGCATCGCCCCGCACGCCTCCACCACCTGGACGAGCCCGAGGGCTCCGGCGGCCGGGTCGGCGTGGACCGTGTTCGCGGGGCCGCCGGGTCGGCGGGGGCCGTGGACGAACGGGACCTCGCGGTCCACGGGGGCCTGGCGGAGCCCGAGCTGGGCCGCGTAGGCGAAGAGGTCGTCCGCGAGGTGTTCGGCGGTCTCCCGGCAGTCCCACTCCAGGCTCCCGGCGGGCGCGTCCCAGTCCGCGCCGGCGGGGGCGGACAGCAGCAGCCCCGTGCTCAGCCGGACGGCCTGGTCCAGATCCTCGGCGGTGACGGGCGACGGGGCGGCTCCGGTACTCGGCATACGGGGACGCTACCGCCGCGCCGGCGACCGCCGGGCACCGGGCCCGGGAGCGCGGGCCCCCCTTCCCGGCCCGGGCCCGGGCTCGCGGCCCCCGTTCCGGGCCATCAATTCCGGCCACCGCTCCGGGCCGGGCGACTCGCGGCCGGGCGGGCACGCGCCGCGCGCTCCCGACCACCGTTTCCGGCTACCGCCCGGGCCCGGCACCGGCACAGGCGGGCACGCGCCGCGCGCTCCCCCGACCACCGCTCTCCGGCCGGGCGACTCGCGGCCGGGCGGGCACGCGCCGCGCGCTCCCCCGACCACCGCTCTCCGGCCGGGCCCGGGCCACCGCTCCCGGCCCGGCACCGGGCCCCGCGTCGGCGTGCTCGCCGTCCGGCCGTCAGGCCCGGTCCGGGGCGAGCGCCCGGGCCAGGCCCTCCGCGGGGACGCCCGAGACGCCGTGCCAGAAGGCGCGGTCGTAGGCGTCGTCGCCCGCCGCCTCGCGGGCGGCGCGTTCGCACGCCGTGCGCATCCCGCCCAGCTCGGGCATGCCGCGCTGGGGGTGCCCGGTGGAGCGCCAGTACGCCTCGCCGGTCCCGGAGACATGGGCCGCGCCCTCGCCGTCGCCGACCGCGGCGAGCGCCGCCGCCAGCAGGTCGAGGCCGAGCGCCACGCCGAAGCTGTCGCCCAGACCGCGCTTGCCGGCGAGCATCGCCCGCGCGTGCCCGGCGGCCTCCTCCGGTTCGCCGGTCAGCAGGCAGATCAGGGCGAGCTGGTAGTGGACGTAGGAGCGCGTCCAGTACTCGCCCGCCGCCACGCACTCCCGGCGCAGCGCCTTCGCCTGCGCGCGCGCCTCGTCGAACCGCCCGGCGCCGGTCCGGGCGAAGAGCTTCACCAGCCGGCAGCGCAGGGCCGCGCCGGAGCCGGCGGCCCGGGGCGGGGCCGCGCGCAGGGCCCGGACGGCGAGGTCGTGGGCGGCGTCCGGGTCGCCCTCCAGGAGCGCTATGAGCCCGGCGAGGTACGCGGCGTCCAGGGTGCCCTCGGCGTCGGCGTGGCGCCGGGCCTCCTCGGCGCACTCCGCGCCGCGGGCCCGGGCGAGGCCGTACTCGCCCTGGAGGGTGAGCGCGACGCCGAGGGCCCACAGGGCGCGCACCCGGTGCGGGCCGCTCGCGCCGGTGCGCGCCAGGGAGTGCTCCAGGCAGCCGCGCGCCTCGTGCAGATGTCCGCAGCAGGCCCAGAAGAAGCCGACGCCGCCCGCGAGTTCGAGGGCGCGGGGCGGGTCGGTGGCCTGGAGGTGCTCCCAGGCGGTGCACAGGTCGGTGTGGGAGGCGGCGATCCGCTCGTACCAGTGGCGCTGCCGGACCCCGTGCCACTCCGCTCCCGCCTGCCGCACCGTGCGCAGGCACAGCTCGGCGAGGCGGCCGGTGACCGCGTCCTCCTCGCCGAGGGCGCCGAGCCAGCCGAGGCCGTACTCGCGGATGGTGTCGAGCATCCGGTGCCGGCCGTCGTCGTCGCGGACGACCACGGACTTGGCGACGAGTCCGGCGAGCGTCTTGGCGACCGCGGGCGGCTCCAGCGGCCCGCCCGCGCACACCTCGGTGGCGGTGTCCGCGTCGAAGGAGCCGCGGAACACGGCGAGTCGGGCCCACAGCAGGCGTTCCAGCGGTTCGCACAGCTCATGGCTCCAGCCGACGGCGGTGCGCAGGGTCCGGTGCCGCCGGGGTCGGGTCCCCTCGGGGCCCTCCAGGACGTCGAAGAGGGAGTCCAGCCGCTCCAGCACCCCGGTGTAGCCGTACTGCGGCACCTGGGCGGCGGCCAGTTCGAGGGCGAGCGGGATGCCTTCGAGCCGCCGGCACAGCTCGGTCACCGCGTGCGCCTCCCCGGGACCGCCGGGGCGGCGGCCGGCGCGGCGGACGAGGAGGGCGCGGGCGTCGGGGCCGTCGGCGGGCAGGGGTCCGAGTTCGAGGACGCTCTCGGCCGGGACCTGCAGCGGCTGGCGGCCGGTCACCAGGACGGTGAGGCCGGGCGCGGCGGTGAGCAGGCCGGTGACCAGGTCGGCGCAGGGGGCGACCAGGTGCTCGCAGGAGTCGAGGACGAGCAGCAGGCGTTTTCCGGCCAGCCATTCGCACAGGGCGTCGACCGGCATCCGGGGGGTGTGGTCGTGCAGGTCGACGGCGTCGGAGACGGTCGCGACGAGCAGCCGGTCGCCCTGGAGGCCCGACAGGTCGGCCCACCAGACGCCGTCGGGGTGGTCGCCGGTGCGGGCGGCGAGGGCGGCGGCCCGCAGGGCGAGCCGGGTCTTGCCGACCCCGCCCGGTCCGGTGACGGTCACCAGCCGGCTGTCGCCGGTCATCCGGGCCAGGGCGCCCAGTTCGGCGCTCCGGCCCATGAATCCACCGGCTTCCCGGGGCAGATGTCCTCGCACCGGGTCAGTCTGACGCACCTTCATGGACCGGCACACCGCACCGTCGGGAATCAGCCGCGGGCGGGCAGGTCCGAACGCGCGGCACGGGGGCCGGGCGTCCGAACGCGCGGCGGCCCCGGGCGGCGGGATGTCCGAACGCGCGGCGGCCCCGGGCGGCGGGCCCGGCCCGCCCGGCGGGCTCAGCCGGCGTCGGCCGCCGCGCGGAGCGCCGCCACGTCCAGCTTGGACATCCCGAGCATGGCCGTCATCGCGCGCTGGGCGCGGGCGGGGTCCGGGTCCTCCAGGAGTTCGCCGAGCACGGCGGGCACGACCTGCCAGGAGAGTCCGTAGCGGTCCTTGACCCAGCCGCACGGGCCCTCCTGCCCGCCGCCCTCGGTCAGCTTCGACCAGTAGTGGTCCACCTCCTCCTGGTCCGCGCAGTCGATGAGGAAGGAGACGGCCTCGTCGAAGGTGAACTCGGGACCGCCGTTGATCGCGGTGAAGGGTTCGCCGTCGAGGACGAAGTCGACCGTGAGCACCGTCCCGGCGGGACGGGGACCGGCCTCGCCGTAGTACGAGACATTGGTGATCTTGGAGTTCGGGAAGACCGAGACATAGAACTCGGCCGCTTCCTTGCCCTGGGTGTCGAACCACAGGTTGGGGGTGATGCGGGGCATGGCGTTCTCCTGGTGTCGTGCGGTGGTGGCGCGGTGGTGGTCGCGCCGCCGTGCGGGTGTCACCATCTGAGACCGTCCGGGTGCGCGGAACTCATCGGCGCGCCGGAGACGGGTCCCGGCGCAGCCCGCGTGCGCCACCGGGGCACCCGGCGGAGGATGGAAGCGATGACCGGATCCGTGACCTTGTTCAGTGAGAGCCCGGAGGACCCTTTCTCGCTGGGTCGCGCCGTCTCCGTGGTGCTCGACGCGCACGGCCGGATCACCGGCTGGAGCGGTCTGGCCGAGACGACGCTGGGGCACACCGCCGACGAAGCGCTGGGGCGGTCCGTCGTCGGGCTGCTGGTGGCGCCCGAGGACGCGCACACCGTGCGGGAGGCGATGGAGGACTGCGTCCGTCACGGCGGCTGGTTCGGGATCGTGCCGGTGCTCGTCAAGGACGGCGGCAGGCTGGGACTGGGGATGCGCGTCCGCCCGGTGACCAGGGACGACGGCACGGTCGAGTGGTACATCGTGGGGGCGCCCGCCGCCGATGTGATCCAGTGGGAGATCGACCGGTCGGTGATCGACGGCCTGTTCCGCCGCTCCCCCATCGGTCTGATCCTGCACGGCCCCGACCTGCGGATCCTGCGGGTCAACCGGGCCGTGGCGCATATCGGCGGGATCCGGACGGAGGCCGCGCGGGGGCTGCGGGTCGGCGATTTCCTAGTGCACGCGGACGCCGGGACGATCGAGTCCCGGCTGCGGGAGGTGCTGCGGACCGGGCTGCCGATGATCGGGACCGAGCAGTCCTGCCGGCTCCTCTCCGACCCGGCGAAGGAACGGTACGTCGCCGTGTCGGCCTTCCGGATGGAGGACTCCGCGGGCCGGGTCCTGGGGGTGGCCGAACTCGTCGAGGACGTCACCGACCGCCATCGCGCCCGGCGCCGGCTGGCGCTGCTGAGCGCGGCCGGGGCCCGGATCGGCACCACCCTGGACGTGGCGACGACCGCCGACGAACTGGCCGCGGCCGCCGTCCCGGGGCTCGCGGACGTCGTGTCGGTGGATCTGCTGGAGCAGGTCAGCCGGGGCGAGGAGCCGGTCGCGGACGGCGCCGACGGCGCGGTGCGCAGAACCGCGCTGCACAGTGTGCTGCCGACCGCGGAGCGGAGGATGCTCCGGGTCGGTTCGCTCTGCACCTTCCCGCAGGACTCGCCGCAGGGCCGCTGTCTGGCGACCCGGCGGCCGGTGCTGGAGGGCGTCCTCGTCCCCCCGGAGGAGGCGCCGGGGCCGGTCACCGGGGGCCCGGGGGCGGAGGGGGCGGCCTGCGGGGAGCCCGGCGCGGCCGGGGCGCACTCGCTGATGGTGGTGCCGCTGACCGCCCGGGGCCTGGTGCTCGGGTTCATGAGCCTGTGGCGTTCCCGGGCGCCGGAGCCCTTCGAGGACGACGACCTCACCCTCGCCGGTGAACTCGCGGCCCGGGCCGCCGTCTCCATCGACAACGCGCGCCGCTTCACCCAGCAGCGCCGGACCGCGCTGGCGCTCCAGCGGCGGCTGATGCCCCGGGAGCTGCCGGCGCACCCGGCGGTCGTGGTCGCCCACCGCTATCTGCCCGCCGGCGGTGCGAGCGGGGTGGGCGGCGACTGGTTCGACGTGATCCCGCTGTCGGGCGCCCGGGTCGCCCTGGTGGTGGGGGACGTGGTCGGGCACGGCATCAACGCGGCGGCCACCATGGGGCGGCTGCGCACCGCCGTGCACACCCTGGCCGATCTGGACCTGGAGCCGGACGAGGTGCTGTCCCATCTCGACGACCTGGTCACCCGGCTGGCGGGCGAGCAGGAACCGGACGACGAGGGCGGGCCGGGCGAGCAGGTCGTCGGCGCGACCTGTCTGTACGCCGTGTACGACCCGGTGTCCCGGCAGTGCTGCATGGCGCGGGCCGGGCATCCGCCGCCGGTGCTGGTCACCCCGGACGGGCGGGCCGAGGTGCCGGACCTGCCGGCCGGGCCACCGCTGGGCCTGGGCGGGCTGCCGTTCGAGACCGGGGAGGCGACGCTGCCGGAGGGCAGCGTCGTCGCCCTGTACACCAACGGGCTGATCGACGGCGAGCACCACGACGTGGACGACGGCGTCGCCCGGCTCTGCGAGACGCTGAGTGTCCGGGGGCGGTCGCTGGAGGAGACCGCGCAGCGGGTCGTCGAGACCCTGCTGCCCGCGCGGCCGAGCGACGACGTGGCGCTGCTGCTGGCCCGGACGAACACCCTCGCGCCGGGGCTGGTGGCCACCTGGGAGCTGACCGCGGAGGCGACCGCCCCGGCCCGGGCACGGAGGCTGACGGCGGATCAGCTCACCGTCTGGGGGCTGGAGGAGCTGGTGTTCACCACCGAACTGATCGTCAGCGAGCTGGTCACCAACGCCTACCGGTACGCCGGCGGGCCGGTGACGCTGCGTCTGATCCACCACCACCGGCTGATCTGCGAGGTCACCGACCCGAGCAGCACCTCCCCGCATCTGCGCCGCGCCCGCACCACGGACGAGGGCGGCCGCGGCCTCCTCCTCGTCGCCCAGCTCACCGAGCGCTGGGGCACCCGGCACGCGCGGGAGGGCAAGACCGTGTGGACCGAGCAGCGGCTGCCGCCGACGGTGTGAACCGGGGGCGGGGGTCAGCGGCCGCTCTCGCCGATGACGACCACCCGGGCCCAGGAGGGCGGGGCGTCGGGCACGTAGTCGTCCTCCTCGGACCGGTGGCGGTGCCGGGGGAAGAGGCCGACCACGGTCCGGCAACCGGGCCGCCGCGAGGGCCACGGGGTCTGGCCGTCCGTCAGGACCACGACGGCGTCCGGGCGCGGGGAGGCGCCCAGCGCCCGGGCGAAGCCGGCGCGCAGATCGGTCCCGCCGCCGCCCAGCAGGGGGATGCCCTCGGCCCGGCACAGCGGGTGGACGACACGGGCGGAGGCGTCGCACGGCACCACGGTGACGAGGTCCCGCCGGCCGCCCAGGGCGCGGGCGATGGCGGCCACCTCCAGGAGGGCGCTGCCCAGTTCGGCGTCGCTGACCGAGCCGGAGGTGTCGACGACCACGGCGACCCGGGGCGGGCGCCGCCGGAGGCTGGGCAGCACCGCGCCGGGGACACCGGCGGATCGGCGGGCGGGCCGGCCGTAGGTGTAGTCCTCCCCCGCGCCGCCGGCGGTGGCGGCCGAACGGACCGCCGCGCCGAGCAGCGTGCGCCACGGCTGCGGGGGATGGACCACGTCCTCGGCCCAGCGCCGCCATGCCTTCGAGGCGCTGCCCGGGCTGCCGGCGATGCCCCGGGCCACCCGGAACCGGACCGCCTCGTGCTCATGGGCCGCCAGCCCGTGGGCGCCGTCCGGGCCGAGGTCCCAGGGGCGTTCGAGGCCGTCGGCGCCGCTGCCGCAGTCGAGCCAGGCGAGGTCCCGGGTACGGGGGCCGAGGCCGAAGCGGAAGAGGTAGTCCTCCATCAGCTCGCCGTCGGGCAGGCCGAGGGTCCCCGGCACGACGGCACCCTCGGGGCGGACCAGGCCGTCGCCGTAGATGTCGTCGTTGATCTCCAGGTCGGCGGCGATGTTGAGGCGCAGCCGCGCGCCGGTGCCGGTGAGACCGCGTTCGCGGGCGATCCGGTCGCCCCGGACGTGGTGGTCGCGCAGGAGGTGGGAGACCTCGTGCACCCACACCGCGGCCAGTTCCTCCTCCGGGGTGGCGGCGACGAAGGACGGGGAGACGTACATCCGCCAGTGCCGGTCGACGGCCATCGTGGGCACGGACCGGCACTCCACGGGGTGCAGGGCGAAGAGGGCGGTGGCGAGGTAGGGCCGGGCCCGGACGGCGTGCAGCCGGGCGGCGAGGAGTCTGTCGAGGTCCAGGGCCCCGGAGGCGGCGCTCATCGGGTCCGCTCCCGCCCCGACGCCTCACGGGCGGCGGTCCGTTCGGCCGCGCGGTCCGCCCGCCGGGACAGGGCCACCACCCCGGTGAGGCGGTCCATCGCGGCGGGCACCTCCCAGTCCTCGCGGCGCAGAGCGGCCAGGGTGGTGGCCGGGACCACCACCAGATCCGGGGCGCCGGTCCCGGCGGCCCGGGCGAGCAGGGCCCAGGCCGCCTCCCAGCGGGCCTTCTCCGGGCGCGCGTTGACGGCGGCCACCACGGCGTCCAGGGCGGCCTGCCGCTGGTCGCCGCGTTCGGGCAGGGGCGCGGAGGCGGGGTCGGCGAGGAGGTCCTCCGGGTCCGGCAGGTCCATCCGGTCGACGGCGGCGAGCAGTTCGAAGCCGGGCCCGTCCCCGACCGCTCCCCGGACCAGCAGCGACAGCACCTCTTTGCCGGACCCGGCGGCGGTGGCGAAGGCGATCAGGCACAGCGCGGTGTCCCAGCTCCGGGGCGAGGGCCACGCGCCGCCCCGGCGGGCCTCGCCCGAGGGCAGCCGGTGCACCAGGGCGGGCCGGGCGGCGAGGAAGCCGCACACCGCGCGGCGGGCCCGGTCCACGGCGGCGGGCAGCGCGTCCGGGTCCAGACGGGGCAGGACGGCGCGGGGCCAGGTGCCGCCGAGGCCGCGGACCACCACCTCGGGGTCGTGGGCCCAGTGGAGATGGACGAAACGGTTGGCCAGGGGCGGACTCAGCTCCCAGCCGTCGGCGGCGCTGGCGGGCGGGTTGGCGGCGGCCACGATCCGGATGCCGGGCGGCAGGCGGAGCGCGCCGATCCGCCGCTCCAGCACCAGGCGCAGCAGGGCGGCCTGGACGGCGGGCGGCGCGGTGGACAGCTCGTCGAGGAAGAGCAGGCCCCGGCCGGCGCGGACGAGCCGTACGGCCCAGTCCGGTGGGGCCATCGGGACGCCCCGCTCGGCCGGGTCGTCGCCGATCACGGGGAGTCCGGCGAAGTCGGACGGTTCGTGGACGCTGGCGATGACGGTGGTCAGGGGCAGGTCCAGGGTCCGGGCCAGCTGGGTGAGGGCGGCGGTCTTGCCGATACCTGGCTCGCCCCAGAGCAGGACGGGCAGATCGGCGGAGACCGCGAGGGTCAGCGCCTCCAACTGGGCGTCGGGGCGCGGTTCGGTGGTGGTGGCGCGCAGCAGGGCGATGAGGTCACCGGCCGTATCGAGCGGAGAGGCGGGGGCGGGGACGGCGTCCGGCGGCGGGAGCTGCGGTGCGGGCGCGGCGGGCAGGGCGGTGGTGTGTACGGACATGGGTGATCACCTGTGGGTGTGAGGAGATATGACGGGGTGTCGGGCCGGCCGCGCCGGGGCGGCGGGCCGGTTGGGCGGGCGCGGCGGTCCGGCGGTAGGTCGGGGCGTTCGGGTGTCAGCGGGCCAGGGCGTGACGGGGGCGGGTCCGGGCGCGCGGTCCGGGCCGGGTCTCCTCCCAGGGGCCGCGCAGCCCATGGGTGTCCAGGCCGGCCCGGAACAGCCCGTACGCGATCCGCCGCCGTGCCGCCTCCGCCAGCGCCTCGCGCAGTGCGCCGTCGCGCAGGACGGCACCGGGGCCGAGCAGGCCCTCGACGGCGGCGATCGCCCCGGCGGTGTCGCCGTGCGCGAGGCGCGCCCGGACCTCGGGGAGAGCCTGCGGGTTGCGGTGCGCCTCGTCGATGACACGCAGACAGGGCAGCGGTGTGCCGGAGAGGGCGGCGAGCAGTTCCTCGCGCCGAAGCTCCACCGGGTCGTGGTCGAGCGGTGCCAGGGTCCCGTCGACCATGCCGATGCGGTGCTCCGCGCCACGGCAGTCGACGGTCCGGACCGCCCCCGCCGGGCCGGTCTCCGCCGGTGGCCGGGGCGTGGCGGCGCCCGGGGCGAGCGCTTCGGCGACGAGGGGGTGCAGCCGGCCGGCGTCGACGAGTCCGGCGCGGAGGAGGTCCAGGTCCGGCGGGACCCAGGTCGCGGCCTCGGGCAGTTCGGGCGGCACGGGCCCCGGGCGGCGGTCGCCGGGTGGGACGGCACGGAACGCGGCCGCGCCCCCGCCCGCCTGCTGAGGTCTCAGCTCCAGGAGGAGACGGCGCCGGGTACCGAGCCGCACGGTGAACCGGCCGTCGGAGCGGCCCTCGGCACGGCCCTCCGTGCCGAGCAGGATGGCCGCCTCGGCCGCCCACCGGCCGGTGGCGGGACGCCTCCCCGGGGCGTCCGCGCCCCCGTCCTCCGCCGGGGCGTCGGCGCCGCAGCGGGTGCGCAACTCCGGTGCCCGGCCGGCGTCCCAGAGGTGCCGGTGCAGGTCGAGGCGGAAGCGCCGGTCCGGGCGGGGGTGCGGATGGCGGGCCCCGGCCCGGTCGCGGGAGCCGTCCCACAGGGCGAGGGCGACCCGCTGGCCCGCGTCCGCCCAGGCCGGCGGCGTCCGGACGACGAGGTGCGGGGCGATGGCCCCGGGGCGGTCCGGCGGGTCGTAGCGGGCCAGGGACACGGTCAGGCCGGGGCGCAGCAGCCCGTCGGGGGCGATCCTCGGCAGATGCCAGCGCAGCAGGTCGGGGGCGAGCCGCCGCAGGTCGGCACGGACCCGGGCCGCGAGTTCGCGGCCATGGGCGCGGGCGACGGCGCGCGGGTCGAGATCGATGTCGACACGGGCCGCGGCGCAGGCCCCGGCCCAGTCACCGGCGTTCCGGCGCGCGGTCGCGGTCTCGATCATGGCGGGCGGCACGGCGAACTCGCGCACGCGCGGCCAGAAGGAATGCGGGGAGCGGTCCCCGTACGCGGTGGAGGTGGGCATCAGCACTCACCTTGCGCGGACGGGACCCTCCGTTCATACGAGTCAGGAGTGATCATCGCGGCGATGCTAGCCCGCGGACGAGCGCCCGCGCCAAGGGTTTTCCGCGGCCGGGCGCGGGGCGCGCCGGGCGGCGGTCCTGGACGGCCGGACGAGGAGTGCTTTAGGTTAGCCTTGCCTAACCGACCTTCCCGGTCGGTCGTCCTGAACAGCAACTGGACAGCCGATCGGTGCGTCCGTGCGGCGGCCGTCTCCCGACGGCCCGCCCCGGACGCACCGATCGGGCCCCGACCCCCGGGGCGCGGCGCGGGACGGTCCCCCTGCCCGACGCCCCGGGTCGCCGCGCGGCCGCCACCCCGTACAGGCGGGGCGGCGGCCGCGCGGCACGTTCCGGGCCCGGTGCGCGCGTCCGGCCCGGGCACGGTCGCCTCGCCGGCGTGCGCCCGTCCGGCCCGGTGCGCGCGGCGCGTCAGTGGCGTGGGCGGCGGCGCAGGGCCGGGTCCGCCAGGGCGGGCGGGGCGTAACCGGCGTCCCGGGCCGAGAGGTTGGTGCCCGGGGGCACGATCTTGTCGATCCGGTCGAGCACGTCCTCGGTCAGCCGGATACGGTCCGCGCCGAGCTGGCTCTCCAGCTGCTCGAAGGTCCGCGGGCCGATGATGGCCGAGGTGACGGCCGGGTGCTCCAGCACGAAGGCGAGCGCCAGCTGGACGAGGGTCAGCCCGGCCTCCTCCGCGAGCCCGGCCAGTGCCTCGGCGGCCTCCAGTTTGGCCGCGTTCTCCGGGGCCGTGATGTCGAAGCGGGCGGCCTGCCGCTCACTGCGGCTGGACGGCGGCTGCCCGGCGCCGTCGCGATAGCGGCCGGAGAGCCAGCCGCCCGCGAGCGGGCTCCAGGTGAGGACGCCGAGCCCGTACCGCCGGGCGACCGGCAGGAGTTCCCGCTCGATGCCCCGGGCGAGCAGGGAGTAGGGCGGCTGCTCGGCCACCACCCGTTCCCGGCCCCGGCGTTCGGCCGTCCACTGGCCCTCGACGACGGCCGAGGGCTCGAAGGTGGAGGTGCCGATGTAGCGGATCTTGCCCTGGCGGACGAGATCGGTGAGCGCGCCGAGGGTCTCGTCGAAGTCGGTCTCCGGTTCCGGGCGGTGGACCTGGTAGAGGTCGATCCAGTCGGTGCCGAGGCGCCGCAGGCTGTTCTCCACCTCCTGGACGATCCAGCGGCGGCTGTTGCCGCGTTCGTTGGGTCCCGGGCCGAGGCTGCCGTGGCACTTGGTGGCCAGGACCACGCCGTCCCGCCGTCCGCCGGCCAGTGCCTTGCCGACGATGGTCTCGGACTCGCCGGCCGAGTAGACGTCGGCGGTGTCCACGAGGTTGATGCCCGCGTCCAGGGCGCGGTGGATGACGCGGACGCTGTCGGTGTGGTCGGTGTTGCCGCGGGCGCCGAACATCATGGTGCCCAGGGCGAGCGGGCTCACCCGGACTCCGGTGCGCCCCAGCAGCCGGTACTCGGTCATCGGGCCGCCTCCACGGTGTCGAGGCCGGCGGTGTCGAGACCGGCCGCGGGACCGGCGCCGAGGCCGATGCCGAGGTGCGCGGTGCCGGTCCGCGCCACGGTGTCGAAGTGGCGGTTGGCCGGGCGCGGCAGGCCGTAGTGGTCGCGCAGGGTGGTGCCGGTGTACTCGGTGCGGAACAGGCCGCGTTCCTGGAGGATCGGGACGACCCGGTCGACGAACGCCGCCAGGCCGGAGGGCAGCACGGCGGGCATGATGTTGAAGCCGTCGGCGGCTCCCGCGTCGTACCACTCCTCGATGGTGTCGGCGACCTGCTCGGCGGTGCCGGCGAAGGTGCGGTGGCCGCGGCCGCCGCCGAGGCGGCCGATGAGCTGCCGGACGGTCAGCCGTTCGCGCCGGGCCAGTTCCACGATCAGGGTGTAGCGGCTCTTGGCGCCCTCGATCTCGTCCTCGGTGGGGATGTCCTCGGGCAGTTCGGCGTCCAGGTCGAGTTGGTCGTGCGGGATGCGCAGGCGTTCGGCGAGCTGCCGCTTGGCGTACTCGGGGACGATCAGGCGGTCGAGTTCGGCGTCGAGTTCCCGGGCCTCGGCCTCGGTGTCCCCGATGACGGGCACGATGCCGGGGAGGATCTTGACGCCCTCGGGGTCGCGGCCGAGGGCGAGGGCCCGCCGCTTGACGTCCTTGTAGAAGGCGATGCCCTCCTGGAGGGTCTGCTGCGCGGTGAAGACGGCCTCCGCGTAACGGGCGGCGAAGTCCTTGCCGTCCTCGCTCGATCCGGCCTGGACGAGGAGCGGGTAGCCCTGCGGGGAGCGTTCGACGTTCAGCGGGCCGTCGACGCGGAAGAACTCGCCCCGGTGGTCGATGCGCCGGACGCGGTCGGCCCGGGTGTGGACGCCGTTCTCCTTGTCGGCGACCACCGCGTCGTCGGCCCAGCTGTCCCAGAGCTTGGTGGCCACGTCGACGAACTCGGCGGCCCGGCGGTAGCGGTCGCGGTGGAGCGGGGTGTCGTCGAGGCCGAAGTTGCGGGCCGCGTCGGCGCCCGCGGTGGTCACGATGTTCCAGCCCGCGCGGCCGTTCGAGACATGGTCGAGGGAGGCGAAGCGGCGGGCCAGGTTGTAGGGCTCGTTGTAGCTGCTGGAGGCGGTCGCGATGAGGCCGATGCGGCTGGTCGCCCCGGCGAGGGCGGTCAGCAGGACGGTGGGCTCCAGCTTGCCGACCGGCCGGCGGCCGGGGTCGCCCTGCTGGACGGGGCTGTCGGCGAGGAACACCGAGTCCAGCTTGCCGCGTTCGGCGATCCGGGCGAGGTGGGTGAAGTGCTCGATCCCGGTGCCGGTGCGGGCGGGGCTCTCCGGGAGCCGCCAGGCGGCCTCGTGGTGGCCGACGGACATCAGGAAGGCGTTGAGGTGGAGCTGCTTGCGCTCGGGTGTCTCAGGCGTGCGGGGCATCGGCGGGGTCCTTCGGGTGGTCGGTGGGGGCGGCTTCGGGGACGGGCGCGGGGTCGGCGACGCCGAGGGCGGCGAGCAGGGTGTCCCGGTACTCCTGGAAGCGGGGGTCGCGGCGGATCCGGGGTGTGGGCAGGTCCACGGCGAGGTCGACCGCGATCCGGCCCTCGTCGAGGACGAGGACCCGGTCGGCGAGTTCCACCGCCTCGTCCACGTCATGGGTGACGAGCAGGACCGCGGGGCGGTGGCGTTCGTACAGTTCGCGCAGGAGGCCGTGCATCCGGATGCGGGTGAGGGCGTCCAGGGCTCCGAACGGCTCGTCCGCGAGGAGGAGTTCGGGGTCGCGGACCAGGGCGCGGGCGAGGGCGGCGCGCTGCTGCTCGCCGCCGGACAGCTCATGGGGCCAGGAGCGCTCGCGGCCCGCGAGACCGGTCTCGGCGAGGGCGGTGCGGCCGCGTTCCCGGGCGCCGGGGCCGCGCAGTCCCAGGGTCACGTTGTCGAGCACCCTCAGCCACGGCAGCAGCCGGGAGTCCTGGAAGGAGAGCGAGACCCGGTCGGGGACGGTCAGTTCGCCGGAGCCCTCGACATCGTGGTCCAGGCCGGCCACGGCACGCAGCAGGGTCGACTTCCCGGAGCCGCTGCGGCCGAGGAGGGCGGTGAACTCCCCCGGGGCGAGGGTGAGATCGAGCTCCTTGAGCACGCTCCGGTCGCCGAAGCGGCGGACGAGGCGGCGGGTGCGGACGGCGGCGGCCGTCTCGTCCGCCGGGGCGCGGCCGGTGTCCCGTGCGGTTGGCGGGTGGGACGCCGTGTCCCGTGCCGGTGCCGTCGTCCCGTGCTCCGCGGTCAGCCCGCGAGGGTGCGTCGCCATGACAGGGCCCTCCTCTCGATCGCGCGCACCAGAGCGTCGGAGGCGAAGCCGAAGACCCCGTAGGCGACCAGGCCGACGATGATCACGTCGGACTGGGCGTACTGCTGGGCCTGGAACATCATGTAGCCGATCCCGCTGGTCGCGTTGATCTGCTCGACGACGATCAGACCCAGCCAGGACGAGGTGACGCCGAGGCGGAGGCCGACGAAGAAGCCGGGCAGGGAGCCGGGGAGGACGACCTTGCGCAGAAAGCGGCCGCGGCCGAGGCCGAGCACCTCGGCGAGTTCCACATGGCGGCTGTCGATGCCGGTGAGCGCGGTGTGCACCTGGATGTACATGTTGACGGCGACGCCCAGGGCGATGACCGTCACCTTCATCTCCTCGCCGATGCCCAGCCACAGGATCAGCAGCGGCAGCATGGCCAGGGAGGGGATGGCGCGTTTGATCTGGAGGGGCCCGTCGACCAGGTACTCGCCGCTGCGGCTGAGTCCCGCGAGCAGGGCCAGCCCGACACCCGCGACGACCCCGAAGAGCAGGCCGAGACCGGCGCGTTGCAGGGAGATCAGGACATTGCCCTGGAGCCGGCCGTCGGCGACCAGGTCGGCGGCGGTGGCCAGGACCTCGCCCGGCCCGGACAGGATGCGTGGATCGAGCCAGCCGGCGGCGGAGGCGGCCCACCAGGCGGCGACCAGCAGCACGGGCCCGAGGAGCCGGCCGAACGGGACGGCCCGGCCGGGGCCGAGCCGTCGGCCGCGGCGCCGCGCGGGCCGGCGGGCGCCGGTGCGCGGGGGTGCCTCCGGGACCTTGCCGCCCGGCGGGCGTACCGGCGGGGCGTGGGGGCCTTCGAGGGCGGCGGGGCGCGCCTCGCGGACCGGGGTCAGTGCGTCGGTCATCCTTCCTCCCGGTAGCGGGCCGGTACGGCGGCGGCCGCGAGGCCCTCGAAGCGCCGGTCGAACAGCTTCTCGGCGTCGATCTCCGGTACGAAGCCGCCCTCGGCCATCAGGTCGGCGGTCTCCTGCTCCCAGGCCAGGGCCTCGTCCCAGGAGGCGGGGAAGACCGGCTTGGCGTGGGACTCGACGATCCGGCGGCCGTCGGCGGCGGTGACGCCCTGGTCCTTGACGTAGTAGGCGTCGATCCAGCGGTCCTGGTTCTCCCACGCCCACACCTGGCCCTGCGCCCACAGCCCGACGAAGCTGCGCACGGCGGCGGCCTTCGCTGGGTCGTCGAGGACCTGGGCCGGCGCCCAGAGGACGCTGAGCAGGTCGACGACATCGGTCCGCACCCCGCGTGCGCCGTCCTTGGCGTACTGGCTGAGGTACTTGGTCAGGGTCGGCTCGCCGAGGGGCGCGATGTCGACCTGGCCCGACTGGAGGGCGGTCAGGAACTGGGTGCTCGGCAGTTCGACCAGGCGCACCTCGTCATGGGCGATGCCCGCCTGCTTCAGGGCGCGCAGGACGACGACGCCCTGGGCCTGGCCCTGAGAGAAGGCGATCTTCTTCCCTGTGAAGCCGTCCACGTCGGTGACGGTGGAACCGGGGGCGGTGGCGAAGACGTAGGAGGGGTGGTGGCGGACCTGGACGCCGACGATGCGGGCCTTCACCCCGATGGCCTCGGCCTGGATCGGCGGAATTCCGGCGTTGCTCGCGAGGTCGATGGAATGCGCGCGGAATCCCTGGATGATGTCGGGTCCGGCGCTGAGATTCGGCCATCCGGCGACCGAGAACGGCAGCTTCTTCCCCAGTCCGGATTCGGCGAACTGAATCCGTGAGGTGCGGACGGCGATCGTCAGTTCGGTCCCGGGCGGCGGGGGTCCGGTGGGGAGTTCTCCGGCGGGTTCGGAATGGGCGGCGGGAGTGGTCTGGGGTGCGCATCCGGCGGCGGTGAGCACGGCGGCGCCGGCGAGGGCGAGAAAGCCTCTGCGGCCGAGGGCGGACGGTCTGCGCCCGGGTGCGGAATACGCGGAAGGGGAGGTCATCGGGTGGTCCTTTTCCTGTGGCCCGGCTGGTCCTTGGGGGTCCTGGCGGTCCTGGGAGTCCTTGGGGTCAGATCGCGTGGTAGGCGCCGTCGTGGAAGACGAGGGGACGGCGGCCCTCGTCGAGTTCGGCTCCGAGGACGCGGGCGACGACGATGCGGTGGTCCCCGGCGGGGACGAAACGCTCGATGGCGAGGTGCAGCAGGCCCGCCGTGCCGTCGAGCACGGGCTCGCCCTGCGGCAGCCGGTGCCAGGCGGTCGGCGCGGCGAAACGGTCGATGCCGCTGGTGGCGAACCGCCGTGCCACGTCCTCCTGTTCGGCGCCGAGGAAGTTGACCACGGCGGTCTCCGCGCGCCTGATGTGCGGCCAGGAGGAGGAGCCGGTGGCGATGCCGAAGGAGACGAGCGGCGGTTCGAGGGAGAGCGAGGTGAGCGAGGTCGCGGTGAACCCCACCGGGCCGGACCCGGCGTCCGCGGTCACGACGACGACGCCGGCCGGATAGCCGCGGAAGGCCTTCTTGAAGAGGGCGGGAGCGAGCCCCGCGGGTGACGCGTCGGGGCGGGCGGACACGGAAACGGACATGGACATCCCCCAGGAGGAGTCGGAAGCACGACGGAACGGCAGAACGATGGAACGGCGGAACGATGGAACGGCGGAATACTTCGGGAGGAAGCGCACCGGAAAGAGTTCCCGGAAAGGCGTACGGAGGAAGCGCGTTCACCCGGCAGGAAATACCGGGGAAAGGTTTCAGAAACGCGCCGGACGCGTCAGCGGCGTCACGTCAACGGCGGTCACCGCGGCGGCGACAACAGCGCCCACCGGGTGCGCAGGCCGGTGGGATCACACAACGGTTCGGCGCCGCGTGGGGCGCGAACCGGGTAATCCTCTGCGGGCTGCTCATGAATCCATCTTCCCGGCGGGCTCGGGGCCCGGTCAACAATGCAACTCTCTGAATTAAGTCGGATTCCCGAAGGGAATCGCGAAGGGAATCCCGAAGGACGCGTCTCAGGACACCGCGGGGAGCGCGGGCCAGGGGCCCAGCGGGTCGTCGTGGAGGGCGCCGAGCGCCACGGCGGCACCCGCGGTGGCGAGCACCGAACCGGTGAAGCTGCTCGGCACCACGGACCGGGTGGCGTCGTCGCACACCAGGGAGCGGGCGGTCACCTCGGCCCGCAGTTCCGCCATGCAGCCGGGCAGCCGGCCGCTCCCCGGTTCGACCACCACCAGGACCTCGGGGTCGAACATGTCCAGCAGCACGGCCGCGGCCCGGCCGACGAGCCGTGCGCGGCGGCGGAAGAGTCCCAGGGCCGTCGCCTCGCCGTCGTCCGCCCGCGCCAGCAGTCCGGCGAAGGACCCGGCGCGCAGGCCGTGTTCCGCCGCCTTGCGCAGCATGGCCGGCTCGGAGACCTCGGACTGGAGGCAGCCGGTCGTCCCGCAGGTGCAGGGCAGGGCACCGCTGCGGGGCGCGACCGGCAGATGGGCGAGGTTCCCCGCGCCGGAGCGGGGGCCCTGGTGGACGGCGCCGGCGGTCACGAAGGCGGCGTCGACGACATTGCCCACGAAGAGGACGACGGCGCTCGCCCGGGTACCCGCGTCACCGACCAGCTGCTCGGCGCGGGCCAGCGCCCGTGCGTGGCTGTCGACGTGCACGGTGAGCCCGGTCGAGGCGGCGAGGGTCTCGCGCACCGGGACGTCCCGCCAGCCGAGTTGGGGGTGGCGGACGACGACTCCGGCGACGGGGTCCACCCAGTGGCCGGTGGCGACGCCCAGGGCGAGGGCGGTCCGGCCGCCGCCGCGCGCGGCGAGCAGCCGGGGAAGTCCGGCGGCGACGGCGGCGAGCACCCGGCCTGGGTCGGTGCCCCGGTGGGGGCGGCGTTCCTCGGCGACGATCCGGCCGGCGAGGTCCATCAGGGAGAGGGTGGTGTGGGGAACGGCTATATGGGCGCCGGCCAGCAGATAGCGGCTGGTGTCGGTCTCGACGGGGATGTGCGGGCGGCCCAGGCCGCGGGGTCCGGTGGTCTCCGCGCCCTCCCGGATCAGCCCGCGGGCGAGCAGCGCGGCGGTGTGGCCGGTGACGGACGCGGGCGAGAGGCCGGTGAGCCGGGCGATGGTGCTGCGGGCGACGGGCCCGTGGTCGAGCACCGCCCCGAGCACGGCGGCGGTGCCGGGGCCCCGGCGGGGGGACGTGATCGCGGGCATCGTGCCGCCCGACGACGACTCCATGCCCGATGCCCGGCGGGGGGACGTGATGCCGGGCCGGATGTCGCCGCGCCGCGGACGTGCGGGCTTGGCGGCCGCCGCGCGCCCGGCGGAACGGGCCGCCCCGGCGGAGGGCACTGCTCCTGCGGAGGGCGCGGGTCCGGCGGAAGGCGCAAGTCCGGCGGAACGCGGGGCGGCGGGGCGGGCGGGCTCGCCGGAACGAGCCGGCCCGACGGAAGGCGCCGGTCCTGCGGAAGGCGCAAGTCCGGCGGAAGGCGCAAGTCCGGCGGAGGGCGGGGCAGCGGGACGGGCCGCCCCAGTGGAGGGCGCCAGCCCGGCGGAGGGCGGGGCCGCCTGTCCCCCGGGACGGGCAGGGCCGGCGGGACGGGCGGGGCCGGCGGAAGGCGCCGGTTCAACGGACGGCGCGGGTCCGGCGGAACGGGCGGTGGCGGCGGTGGGCGTGGGTCGGTCCACGGTGGCCTTCCAGGATGCTCGGCGGCGGATGCGCACACCACCCCGGTCGCGCTCGCGCACGGAAAGGGGCGCGCGAGGGCCGGGCGGGTTGCGCGGGGAGCTCCGGAGGAGCGCTGGCGTCCTCGCGCGCGGAGCGCGGGCCGGGCAGATGGGGGCCCGGGCGCGGGAATCCGCGGCGGACGGGCGGGGGTTCAGGGCCGGAACGGGCGGAGTCCGCCGGGCGCCTGGGGCCGCCGTGCGCTCAGCGCGGCCGACACGCCGCCGAGCAGACACGCTTGAGGTCGACGTGCCCCCGTGTCGTCAGCAGCTTGGACCGGTACATGGCGCGCAACATAGCCCGGTCCGCGCAAGCCGGTCAAACAGCCGGCCGGGCGCGGGCCGGGGGCGTGGCCCCCGCCCGGCCCCGGTGCTACACCGCCCGAGTCGAGCGGGTCGAGCGGGCCGTGTGGGCGCGCCAGTCCACGATCTGCATCGCCGCGCCCGCCGCCTCGTGACCCCGACATCGCGCCTCGTGCCGCAGGCCGATCGCGTCCAGGTCGAGGTGGGCGCCGAAGGCGGGGTCGGCGGCGAGGCGGCGCGCGTAGGACCAGAGCGCGGGGTGGTCCGCGATCCGGCGGACCGCCTCCGCGTCGAGGTGCCGGCGGTGGACGGTGTCCAGTTGGACGAGGGCGGTCCAGACGTCGACGTCGGCCGCCGTGAGCGCGTCCCCGAGCACGAACCACTCCTCGGTCAGGGCGCGTTCGAGCGATCCGAGGGCGTCGAGCAGCACCCCGAGGGGCTCCTCGTGGGCCGGGTCCGCGATACCCAGTTCGCCCGCGCTCTGCGCCGCGCCGTCGATGTCCTCCGCGCAGAGCCGGGCGACCGCCCCGGCCCGTGCGTCCGCCTCGGCCGGGTAGAGCGCCGGGCCGCCGGCGGCCGGGGCGAACCGCAGGGCGAGGTCGCGCCGGATGTCGCCGCCGTGGGTGCTGACGACGCGTCCGGTCCAGGTGTCGCTGAGCGCGGGCGCCACGGCGGGGCCGCGGTGGTGGTGCGAACCGGCCTCGTAGAGCGGGCGCAGCGCGGTGAACCCGTCGCCCGGGGCGTCCGGGACGGCGGGCAGCCGGTGGACGGGCAGGGTGTCGCCGAGCCCGAGGAGGCTGTGCGTGACCGCGATCGGCAGGGAGGCGGGGCAGGAGACGGAGAGATGGAGCCGGTAGCGGTGCGGGGCGGCGTAGTGGCCGCTGCGGATGTCGCAGCCGATGCGGCCCCGGAAGGCCGGGGCGGTGATGGCCGGGGAAGTGGCGGACATGAGTCTCCCTGGATCGGATCGGTCACGGGCGGCGGCGGTGCGCCCTCGTGCGCCCCGCGGAACGCACGGCGGCGGGGATGCACGGAGGCGGGACGCACGGCAGGGCGCGCCGGCACGGAGAAGCGGCGATCGGCGTCCGGTCGCCGTGACCGGGTGATCGCCGCCGTTGGTCGTGACCGGCCGTGCGGCACGGCACAGAAGCGAGGACGGAGGCGGGCCGCCCGGCGCGGGGGCGGCGGTGCCGGGCGGCCCGAGCGGTCCTAGGCGGCGCTGCAGACGCGCAGCAGATCGATGTGGCGGCGCGAGGTGAGCAGCACGGACGGCCGCGCGGAACCGCCGTTCTCCGTGGCTGCGTGTCTCATGACGTCCTGCCCGCCTGTCCGTTCGGCCCGCGCGCTCGCTGCTCTGTCCGCCCGAGTGTCGAGCCGCGCGCGGGGCCCGTCAAGGGGGCGTGCGCGTCCCGCCCGACGTGCGCCCCGGGTGCGCGCCCTCCCCCGCCGGACGCCGCTGCCCGGTCCGGACGGGGACGAAAACCGGGGTACGGAATACTCGGGCTCATGCGCATTTCAGCCAGAGCCGACTACGCGGTGTGCGCCGCCGTGCAGCTCGCCTCCGCCCGGGACCGCGGGCCCCTGAAGGCCGAGGCCATCGCCGAGGCCCAGGGCATCCCGCACAAGTTCCTGGAGGGGATCCTCGGCGATCTGCGCCGGGGCGGACTGGTGCAGAGCCAGCGCGGCGGCAACGGCGGTTACTGGCTGGCCCGGCCGCCGGGCGCGATCACGATCGCGGACGTCATCCGGGCCGTGGACGGCCCACTGGTCTCGGTGCGGGGCACCCGCCCGCCGGAGCTGGCGTACACCGGGCCCGCGCGGACGCTGCAACCGCTGTGGATCGCGCTGCGCGCGGGGGTGCGGCAGATCCTGGAGGGCGTGACGCTGGAGGCGGTCGCCTCCGCGCAGTTGCCGGACGAGGTGACGGCCCTGACGGAGGACCCGGCCGCCTGGACCAACCCCTGACGGACCGCCGGCCGGAACCGGTCCCCCGACCGGACCCGGCCGGCCGAACCGTCCCTGACCGGGGACTCGGCCGCGTGGCCCGACCAGCCCGACCCCGGACCGCCGCCCGACCGCCCGACCGGGGCGCTTTCCGGCCCCGTTCCGATCGTTTCCGGCCCTGCCGCCACGCCCCGGCAGCCCGGACCCGAGCACCGCCGCCCCCGCCCCCTCGCGCCTCCCCCGCCTGCTGGGCAAGCGGATCGGACACCCCGTCAGCGACCGCGCCCGTCACGGCGGGTCGTCCGGGATCCGGATGCCGGGTGTCCACTCCTCGAACGCCCTCTTGGGCGGCCCCCGCACCTCTGACACCATCGATCCCTACCATTCCGATAGGAAAACCGGAGAACCTGTGAGGTGGGCAGTGCGCACGTCGACTCCCGTGGGCCGTACGGCCCATGACGGCCACTGGCCCCGCGTCGTCCGGGAGCTCGCCGACGACCTGGCCCTCGACGCGCCGGCCCGCGACCGGGCGGGCAAGCCGCCGTACGACGAGGTCGCCCGCCTCAAGGAGGCGGGACTGCCCGCGCTGCTGGTGCCGCCGGGAGCGGACCGCGAGGGCGCGGACCTCCCCGCCGCCTGTACCGCCCTGACCGAACTGGCCGCCGCCGACAGCTCCGTCGCCGAACTCCTCGCCCGTCACTACGCGCTGGCCTGGACCGCGCGGCTGCTCGGGACACCCGAGGACGCCGAACGGTTCGAGGCGGCGACGGCCCGGGAGGGGCGGCTGCTGGCCGGCGCCGTCGGCCGGCCGGGCGGGACCGGCCTGCCCGGCACGAGCGGGCTCCCCGGCGACCCGGACGGCGCCGAACCGGCCCTGGTCCTCGCGCCGTCCGGCCGGGGCCGGGTGCTGAGCGGGCGGCTGACCCTCGACGCGGGGGCCACCGTCGCCGACCGGCTGGTGGTGGACGCGCGGTCCACCGAGTCCGGGGACGCGGTGGTCGTCCTGGTGGACCCCGCCCACCCGGGGGTGACGGCGAGCCCGTCCGCGGACCGGCTGGGCCAGCGGCTGACCGGGGCCGGCAGCGTGGTCTTCGACGCCGTCCCGGTGAGCGCCCGCTCCGTGATCGGGACCGTCCCCCGCGACGAGCACGCCGTCGCGCCGCGCGCCGCTCTCGCCCCGCTGGTGCTGCGGCTGCTGCTCAGCCAGGTGGCCCTGGGTACGGCGGAGGGGGCGCTCGCGGAGGCCCGGGACATCAGCCTCGCCGACCGGGCCGCCGCCCGGTCCCGCCACGGCGGCCGGGCCTTCGGGGAGCTCCCGGACGCGGACCCCTATCTGCTGCTCGCGTATGGGGAGTCCGCCACCGAGGCGCACGCCGCGGCGGCCGTCGCCGAGGAGGCCGTCCGCGCGCTGGCCCGGGGGCTCGACGCCGGGGCCGGCCTGGACGCGGAGGAGGGCGCGGACATCGCCGCGCTGGTCGGCACCGCCGAGGCGGTCGTCGCGCGGGCCGCGGTGGGGATCACCACCCGGGTCCTGGGGCTCTTCCACAGCAGCGACCCCGCGGACGGCGATCCCGGGCTCGACCGGTTCTGGCGCAACGCGCGCGTCCTGACGGCTCATCACTCGCCGGCCCGCAGTCTGCGCGACATCGGGGACCACTACCTCAACAGCAGCCCGCCGCGCGCCCTCGCCCGGCACTGAGGCCCCACCCGGACACCTCGACCCCACATACCACCAAAAGCACCCAAAACGGCCATCGACCGATCCGCGTACACCCTGTCACGGCCGTTTCCGGAACGTGATGCTCAATTTCAGCTCAGATCTGATGACGGTCGGACTTGTCTGTCTCTAGGGTGCTCGGAATCGGGGGGCGGCGCAGCAGGGGGAGCCGTGCGCCCGGTGCCGGAGCAGCGCACCGCGAGATCCGCGGAAGTCACTGCTCTCCCGGATCGCCAGGAACGAAGGAAGTCGCACCATGAAGCCCTGCAAGTCGGCCGCGTTCGCGGCGGTCAGCGTACTTGCGGTCACCCTCACCGCCACGTCGTGCAGCGGGGACTCCGGAACGGCCGAGAGCGAGCCGTCGAGCAGCACCGCCACGCTGGGCGACCGGCCGCGGCTGCCGACCTACAAGGTCGCCACGGACGTCTCGTTCGACTCCCCCACGCTCACCCGCGCCAAGAAGGCGGGCAAGCTCGTGATCGGCGTCAAGAGCGACCAGCCCTTCCTCGGCTACCAGGACGAGACGGGCACCCGGTCCGGTTTCGACATCGAGGTGGCCAAGATGGTCGCGGCGGACCTCGGGTTCGCGGCGCGGTCCATCGAGTTCAAGACCTTCCCGACCAGCCGCCGCGAGGCCGCGATCGCGAGCGGGGACGTCGATCTGTACGTGGGCACGTACACGATCAACGAGGAGCGGAAGAAGAAGGTCGGCTTCGCCGGGCCGTACTACATGGCCGGCGCGGACCTCCTCGTCCGCAAGAACGACCGGACGATCAGCGGACCGTACTCGCTCCAGAACAAGACGGTCTGCTCGGTGACGGGCTCGACGGCGCTGCTGGAGATGCAGAAGAAGGAGTACCGGACGACCACGGTCTCCACCGAGACCTACTCCGAGTGCGTCGCGAAGCTGCTCGCGGGCGAGGTCGACGCGGTCACCACCGACGACGCGATCCTCAAGGGCTACGCGGCCCAGACCCCGGACAAGCTGAAGGTCGTCGGGGCGCCGTTCACCGAGGAGCCCTACGGCATCGGCATGGACAAGGACGACAAGGCCCTGCGGGACGCGGTCAACGACGCGATCGAGGAGCACGATGCCAACGGCGACCAGGAGAAGGCGTACGACGCCACCCTGGGCCTGTCGGGCTCCCTCTACGAGGGCGCGCCGCTCGTCGAGCGCTACTGAGGCATCCGCCGGACCCTCGCGGTCCGGCCGAAGGGGCGGTCACCCGGAGGACGGGCGGCCGCCCCTTGGGCATGCGCCCCGCCCCTTGGGCATGCGCCGGGGCCCTTGGGCATGCGCCGGGGCCCTTGGGCATGCGCCGGGGCCCGGACCGAGCGGTCCGGGCCCCGGCGGACGGGTCAGCGCAGGCTGTCGATGGCCTGGTTCAGCGTCTTCGAGGGACGCATCACGGCCGCCGCCTTCGCCGGGTCGGGCTGGTAGTAGCCGCCGATCCCGGCCGGGGAGCCCTGCACGGCGATCAGCTCGGAGACGATGGTCTCCTCCTGCTCGGCGAGGGTCTTGGCGAGGGGCGCGAACGCCTCCGCGAGCTGCGCGTCGTCGGTCTGCTTGGCCAGCTCCTGCGCCCAGTAGAGGGCCAGGTAGAAGTGGCTGCCGCGGTTGTCGATGCCGCCCAGCTTCCGGCTCGGCGACTTGTCCTCGTTGAGGAAGGTGCCGGTGGCGCGGTCGAGGGTGTCGGCGAGGACCTGGGCGCGCGCGTTGCCCGTGGTCGTGGCCAGGTGCTCGAAGCTGACGGCCAGGGCGAGGAACTCGCCGAGGCTGTCCCAGCGGAGGTAGTTCTCCTTGACGAGCTGCTGGACGTGCTTCGGGGCGGAGCCGCCGGCGCCGGTCTCGAAGAGGCCGCCGCCGTTCATCAGCGGGACGACCGACAGCATCTTGGCGCTGGTGCCCAGCTCCAGGATGGGGAAGAGGTCGGTCAGGTAGTCGCGCAGCACGTTGCCGGTGACGGAGATGGTGTTCTCGCCGCGGCGGATGCGCTCCACGGAGAGCTTGGTCGCCTCGACCGGGGCGAGGATGCGGATGTCCAGGCCCTCGGTGTCGTGCTCGGGCAGGTACGCCTTGACCTTCTCGATGAGCTGGGCGTCGTGGGCGCGGCCCTCGTCCAGCCAGAAGACGGCCGGGTCGCCGGTGGCGCGGGCGCGGGTGACGGCGAGCTTGACCCAGTCGCGGATCGGGGCGTCCTTGGTCTGGCACATGCGGAAGATGTCGCCCGCGCCGACCGTCTGCTCCAGCAGGGCGTTGCCGTCGGCGTCGACAACGCGCACGGTGCCGGTGGCCGGGATCTCGAAGGTCTTGTCGTGGCTGCCGTACTCCTCGGCCTTCTGCGCCATCAGGCCGACGTTGGGTACGGAGCCCATGGTGGCCGGGTCGTAGGCGCCGTTGGCGCGGCAGTCCTCGATGACGGCCTGGTAGACGCCCGCGTAGCTGCTGTCCGGGAGGACGGCGAGGGTGTCGGCCTCCTGGCCGTCGGGGCCCCACATGTGGCCGGAGGTGCGGATCATGGCCGGCATGGAGGCGTCCACGATGACGTCCGAGGGGACGTGCAGGTTGGTGATGCCGCGGTCGGAGTCGACCATGGCGAGGGCCGGGCCCTCGGCCAGCTCGGCGTCGAAGGCGGCCTTGATCTCGGCGCCCTCGGGCAGGGACTCGATGCCCTTGAAGATGCCGCCGAGGCCGTCGTTCGGGGTGAGGCCGGCCTTGGCGAGGACGTCGCCGTACTGGGCGAAGGTCTTCGGGAAGAAGGCGCGGACGACGTGGCCGAAGACGATCGGGTCGGAGACCTTCATCATGGTGGCCTTGAGGTGCACGGAGAACAGCACGCCCTCCGCCTTCGCCCGGGCGACCTGCTCGGTCAGGAACTCGCGCAGGGCGGCGACGCGCATCACGGAGGCGTCGATCACCTCGCCGGCGAGGACGGGGACCGACTCGCGCAGCACGGTGGTGCTGCCGTCGTCGCCCTTGAGCTCGATGCGCACGGTGCCGTCGGCGGCGACCACGGTGGACTTCTCGGTGGCGCGGAAGTCGTCGACGCCCATGGTGGCGACGTTGGTCTTGGAGTCGGCGCTCCAGGCGCCCATGCGGTGCGGGTGGGCCTTGGCGTAGTTCTTCACCGAGGCCGGGGCGCGGCGGTCGGAGTTGCCCTCGCGCAGGACCGGGTTGACGGCGCTGCCCTTGACCTTGTCGTAGCGGGCGCGGATCTCGCGCTCCTCGTCGGTCTTCGGGTCGTCCGGGTAGTCGGGGAGGGCGTAGCCCTGCTCCTTGAGCTCGGCGACCGCGGCCTTGAGCTGCGGGATGGAGGCCGAGATGTTCGGAAGCTTGATGATGTTCGCCGCGGGCGTCTTCGCCAGCTCGCCCAGCTCGGTGAGGGCGTCGTCGATGCGCCGGCTCTCGTCGAGGTACTCGGGGAACTGGGAGATGATCCGTCCCGCGAGCGAGATGTCACGGGTCTCCACGGTGACACCGGCCGTCGATGCGTACGCCTGGATCACAGGCAGGAACGAGTGCGTCGCCAGGGCGGGCGCCTCGTCGGTGTGCGTATAGATGATGGTCGAGTCAGTCACCTGGTGCTCCGCTCTCCACGTCTGCAACATTGCTCGACATCAAGATATCTCGTGACGGGCCCCCGTCCGAACGCGGCCCGCTCCCCCGTGGGCGGGCCGCGTCCGGCGCGGGCCGGAAGGTGCCCGGCTATTTGACCGAGCCCGCCATGACCCCCTGGACGAAGTGCCGCTGGAAGGCGAAGAACACCACCAGGGGCACGATCAGGGAGAGGAAGGCGCCCGGGGCGAGGACCCCGATATTGCTGCCGAACTGGCGCATCTGGGACTGGAGGGCGACGGTGAGCGGCTGGGAGCCGCTGTCCGCGAAGAGCAGCGCCACCAGCATGTCGTTCCACACCCAGAGGAACTGGAAGATGGCCAGGCTGGCCAGCGCGGGCCGGCCCAGCGGCAGCACCAGCCGGGAGAAGATCCGCCACTCCCCGCCGCCGTCCATGCGCGCGGCCTCCAGCATCTCCCGGGGGATCTCGGCGAAGTAGTTCCGCAGCAGGAAGACGGCGAACGGCAGTCCGTAGGCGACGTGGAAGAGGACCACACCGGGGACGGTCCCGAAGAGTCCGAGGGCGCCGAAGAGCTTGGCGACGGGCAGCAGCCCGATCTGGACGGGGACCACCAGCAGCCCGACGACCACCAGGAAGATCCAGTCCCGGCCGGGGAACTCCAGCCAGGCGAAGGCGTACCCGGCGAGGGCGGCGATGCCGACGACCAGGACCGTGGTGGGCACGGAGATGAGGACGGTGTTCCAGAAGGCGTCGGTGATGCCGGAGTCCGCGAGGAGGGCCGTGTAGTTGTCCAGGGACAGCTGGGCCGGGTCGGTCAGGGCGGTCCACCAGCCCCCGGCGGCGTTGTCCCGCTCCGAGCGGAGCGAGGACAGCAGCAGCCCGGCGAGCGGGGTGATCCACACCAGGGCGACGACGGCCAGCAGGGCCTGGACGGCGGCGCTGTTCAGCCACCGGGTGAGGCCGCGCCGGCGCCGGGAGGGGCCGGCGGGGCTTTTGGCCGGGGGCCGCGGGGGCGGGGCGGCGGTGGCGCGGGGCCGTTCGACGGTGCCGGGTCCGCTCATGATCCGTTCCTCCGGAAGCGTCGCACGTTGAAGATCATCGCGGGGACGACCAGCAGCAGGAGCAGCACACTCAGGGCGCTGCCGAGCCCCTGGTCGTTGCCGCCGCCGAAGGAGACCAGCCACATCCGGGTGGCGATCACCCCGGCATCCTCCTGGACGGGTCCGGGGGCGATGATCCAGACCAGGTCGAAGACCTTCATCACATTGATGACGAGGGTGACGAAGACGACGGTGAGGACGGGCGCCAGCAGCGGGACGGTGATCCTCCGGAAGATCTGGCCCTCGCTCGCGCCGTCCATCCGGGCCGCCTCCAGGGCGTCGCGCGGGATGGCCGCGAGCCCGGCGCCGATCAGCACCATGGCGAAGCCGGTCCACACCCAGAGGTAGGCGCCGATGACGGCGGGGGTGACCAGGGCCGGGCCGAGCCAGTTGACGCCCTGGTAGGGGGCGGCGAAGTTCGACGCGGGGAGCCGGAATGCGTACGCGCCGTCGGCGAGGCCCTCGAAGCGGAAGGTGCCGTCGGCGGCGGTCGTGGTGGTGGCCACCGTCTTCCCGTCGCGCACCGCCTCCACGGTGAGGCCGGGCAGGCCCTTCTCGGCGGGGTCGATCTCGCCCCGGGTGCCGCCGCCGGGCGCGAAGTCGAGCCAGGCCACTCCCCCGATGCCGGACGCGTCGGGGCGGGCGGCGGGCCGGGCGCCCGCGGGCACGTCCTCGGGGGCGACGCCGACGAAGCCGAGGGCGGCCGGGTCCCCGGGCCCGTGGGCGCGGTCGGTGGTGTAGGGGCCGCCGGGCTTCCCGGTCAGTCCCTCGCCCTCGCGGGCCCGGGCGGTGGGGTAGGCGGCCGGGTCCTCGAAGGTGTCGTGGACGCCGGTGACGACGGCGTTGAGCACACCGCGTTCCGGGTCCTGCTCGTAGGCGAGCCGGAAGACGATCCCGGCGGCGAGGAAGGAGACCGCCATCGGCAGGAAGAGGACCAGCTTGAACGCGGTGGCCCAGCGCACCTTCTCGGTGAGCACGGCGAGGATCAGCCCGAGGCCGGTCAGCAGCAGCGGGGCGATCACCACCCAGATGGTGCTGTTGCGGACGGCCTTGAGGGTGGCCGGGTCCCGGAAGATCTCGGCGTAGTTGGCGCCGCCCACGAAGCGGTCGCCGCTCGCGTCGAAGAGGCTGCGGCCGACGGAGAAGACGACCGGGTAGACGACGAGGGCGCCGAGGAGCAGCAGGGCGGGGAGGACGAAGAGGACGGCGACGAGGCGCTTGCGGCGCTGGGCGCGCCGCCTGCGGTCGGCGGCGGCGCCCGGGCCGGGCGCGGGAGCGGGGCTCCCGCGCCCGGCCGTCGGGGCGGCCGGGGCGGTGGGGGCCATGGGGATGCCTCAGTTCCCGTACGCCTTGGCGGCCGCGGCTTCGAGCTTCGCGGCGGTGCCCTTCGGGTCGGACGGGTCGCGCAGGAAGTCCTGGAGGAGCTTCCACTGCCCGGCTCCCCTGGTCCCGCCGAAGGCGGCGGGGGCCTGGTCGGACATGTCGAAGCGGACCGAGTCGCCCGCGTCCACCAGGGACTTGGCGGTCTGCCGGGTGATGTCGTCGGCGTACGCCTCGGCGGAGACGTTCTTGTTGGGTGAGAGGAAGCCGCCCGCGCCCGCCCAGACCTCGGCGGCCTCGGGGGTGGCCAGGTACTCCAGGAGCTTCATACCGGCGTCGGGGTTCTTCCCCTTCTTCAGGACCACGGCCGCGTCGCCGCCGCTGACGACGGGGGCCTCGCCGCCGCCGACCGCGGGGAACGGGAAGAACTTGGCGTCCTCGCCGGGGGTGCGGCCGAACTCGTCGCGGGCGACACCGCCGACGAAGTCGCCCTCGTAGACCATGCCGGCCTTGGGCTCGGGGCCGAAGACGTGCTCGACGGAGGCGGGGAAGTCGGTGCGCAGGGCGCCCTGGGGGCCGCCGGCGACGAGCTGCCGGTCCTTGAAGACCTCGCCGAGGGTGGTCAGCGCCGTGACCACGCTGGGGTCGGTCCACTTGAGCTCGTGCTGCGCGAGCTTGTCGTACTTCTCCGGTCCGGCCTGGGAGAGGTAGATGTTCTCGAACCAGTCGGTGAGGGTCCAGCCGTCCTCGCCGGCTATCGCGAACGCGGGGCGGCCGGAGTCGGCGAGGGTGCGGCCGGTCTCCAGCAGCTCCTCGTAGGTGGCGGGCTCCTCGACACCGGCCTGGGTGAACGCCTCGGGGTCGTACCAGACGGTCGACTTGTGGGCGGCCTTGAAGTACAGGCCGTAGTAGGTGCCGTCGACCGAGCCGTAGTCCTTCCAGACCGGGGCGAGGCCGTCCGTGGCGCTCTTCTCGGCCGTCTTCGACAGGGGCTGGAGCCAGCCCTCGGCGGCGAACTGCTTGAGCACGCCGACCTGCGGAACCATCACCACGTCGGGCGCGTTGCCGCCCTCGATCTTGCTGCCGACGAAGGTGGAGACGTTGTCGCCGGAGGGGACGAAGACGGTCTTGGCACCGGTCTTCTCGGTGAAGGCGTCCAGCACCTTCTTGAAGTTCTTCTGCTCGCTGCCGGTCCACACACCGGCGACGGTGACGGTCTCACCGCTGAGTTCACCGCCGCCGGCGGGGGTGGCGTTCCCGCCGCAGGCGGTCGCGGTGAGGGCGACGGCGGCGGCGAGGGCGGCCGTGGCGGTGAGGGTGCGCCTGCGGCGGGCGTTGCGGGCGGGCTGGGCGGGTCGTGGCATGGTCCGGGTCCTTCCGGGAGGGGTGGGAGGGGTCGACGAGCAGGGGGCTCAGGCGTGGTCGGCGGTCCACCAGGCGGCGGTGGCGCCGGGGAGCAGACCGTCGGGGCAGGGGCCGCTGGCGAGCAGCGGGGTGGCGGCGACGGGCGCGGGGACGGTCTCGGTGCCGAAGTTGACCGCGCAGATCAGGCCGTCGCCCCGGGCCATCGCGAGCACCTGGGGCGGGGCGTCGAGCCACCGGAGCGTGCCCTCGCCCAACTGGGGCAGGGAGCGGCGCAGTTGGAGGCCCTCGCGGTAGAGGTGCCAGAAGGAGCGGGTGTCGGCGAGGGCCCGGTCGGTGGCGTGGGCGGCGAACCACTCGGGCTGCGGGAGCCACGGCCGGGCACCGGCCTCGCCCTGGCTGAAGCCGAACGGGGAGGCGTGGCCGGACCAGGGCAGCGGGACGCGGCAGCCGTCGCGGATGCGCCGGCGGCTGCCGGTGCGGCGGAAGATGGGGTCGGTCAGCACCTCGTCGGGCAGGTCGAGGACCTCGGGGAGGCCGAGTTCCTCGCCCTGGTAGACGTAGGCGGCGCCGGGGAGGGCGAGCATCAGCATGGCGGCGGCCCGGGCGCGGGCGGCGCCGAGTCCGCTGCCCTCGACACCGGGTTCACCGGCGTAGCGGGTGACGGTGCGGACCTGGTCGTGGTTGTTGAGGACCCAGGTGACGGTGGAGCCGGTGCCTGCGATGTCCCGCATGGCCTCGTCGATGACGGAGCGGAAGGCGGCCGCGTCCCAGGGGGCGCTGAGCAGGTCGAAGAAGAACGCCTGGTGCAGTTCGTCGGGGCGCACGTACTGGGCGTGTTCGCGGGCGGTGGGGACGGAGACCTCGCCGACGAGGAGCCGGTCGCGGCCGTCCCGGGCCGCGTACTCGTCGGCGACGGCCCGCCAGCGGCGCCACACCCCGTGGACCTCGGGCTGGTTCCAGGCGAGGGGGTTGACGGAGTCGCGGCTGCGTTCGTCGGCCTCGGGGTCGTCGGAGTCGGGCAGGTCGGGGTGCTTGTAGAGGCCGGCCGCGACATCGATCCGGAAGCCGTCGACGCCCCGGTCGAGCCAGAAGCGGAGCACGTCCTCGAAGTCGTCCCCGACGCGCGGGTCACGCCAGTTGAGGTCGGGCTGCTCGGGCGTGAAGAGGTGGAGGTACCACTCGCCGGGCTCGCCGCCGGGGCCGGTGGTGCGGCTCCAGGCGGGGCCGCCGAACATGGCCCGCCAGTTGTTGGGCGGCTCTTCGCCGCCGGGGCCGCGGCCGGGGGCGAAGTGGAAGCGGGCCCGTTCGGGGGCGCCGGGAGGGGCGGCGAGCGCGGCGCGGAACCAGGGATGCTCGCTGGAGCAGTGGTTGGGGACGATGTCGAGGAGGAGCCGGAGGCCGAGGCGGTGGGCGTCGGCCACCAGGCGGTCGAACTCGGCCAGGTCGCCGTAGACCGGGTCGACGTCGCGGTAGTCGGCGACGTCGTAGCCGTGGTCGTGCTGCGGGGACGGGTAGAACGGGCTGAGCCAGATGCCGTCGACGCCGAGTTTGCGCAGGTAGGGCAGTCCGGCGCGGACGCCGGCGAGATCGCCGATCCCGTCGCCGGTGCTGTCCAGGAAGCTGCGGACGTAGACCTGGTAGATCACCGCGTCCCGCCACCAGGCGTCGGCGCCGGGGGCGTTGCGGAAGGGATGGCCGGTACCGGCCGCAAGGGTGCTGGGCATCTCGCGTCGACCTGTTTCTGCTGGATGCGAGGGGCGCCACGAGCGGGCGCCGCGTTATGCATGCATGTTAAGTAGCAGCGACGGAAAGGTGTCAACGGTGTGTCGTGAGAACGCCGAAAACTGGGGTGATTTGTCCCTGTTTACTCATGATCGAAGACCCGGACGCACCTCGACCCCCTACTTAACGCGTAAGTAGGGGGTCGAGAGCGGGTGAAAGAGGGCTCAGCCCCGGCGGGAGATGGCGGCGAGTTCGCGCGCCAGGCGGGCGACCGCCTCGTCGGGGGTCCCCCGCAGGGCCATCACGTCCTGGACGACCGCCTGCACGGCCAGGCTCACCTGGTCGTAGCGGGGGCTCTTGGGGCGGGGCACGGCGCTCAGCACGCTCTGCCGCAGCGTGGGCAGATACGGGTACGCGCGCACCAGGGCCGGGTCCTCGTACAGATCCGCCCGCACCGGCGGCAGCGAGCCCTCGGTGAGCACCCGGCGCTGCACGGTCTCGCCGGTCAGATGCGCTATCAGGTCGGCGGCCGAGGCGGGGTGGCGGGCATGGCTGCTGACCGCCAGGTTCGACCCGCCGAGGACGCTGGTGCCCGGCCCACCGGGCCCGGGCAGCGGCACCGCGCCGAACCGGCCGGCGACCGGGGAGCCCTTGGCCGCCGCGTCGGCGTACACATAGGGCCAGTTGCGCAGGAAGAGGAGTTCGCCCTGCTGGAACGCCCGGCGGGACTCCTCCTCCTTCCACTGGAGGGCCTCGCGCGGAATCCAGCCCTCGCGGACCCCGCCGGCCAGGAAGCCGAAGGCGGCGCGGGCCGCCCGGGAGTCGACGCTGACCCGGTCCCCGTCGTCCCGCAGGATCGATCCGCCCGCCGAGTGCACCGCCTCGGTCGCGTTCACCGTGAGGCCCTCATAGGGCAGGAACTGGCCGGCGTAGCCGTCGAGTCCATGGCGGGGGGCGACCTCGCGCGCCTGGCGGGCCAGCTCCTCCCAGGTGCGCGGCGGGTCCAGGCCCTCGCGTTCCAGGATGTCCTTGCGGTAGTAGAGCAGCCCCGCGTTGGTCACATACGGCACGGCGTAGAGCCGACCGTCGAAGGTGGCGGTGTCCACCACCGGGCTCAGGAAGGCGTCGAGCTCGAAGCGGTCCCGCTCCAGCGGCGCTATCCACTTCGCGGCGGCGAACTCCGAGGTCCAGGCCACGTCGATGTTCAGCACGTCGAACCGGTCACTGCCGGCGCGCAGTTCGCTGATCATCTGCGCCCGGGTCTCGTCCGCCGACTCAGGCAGCTCGACGAGGGTGACCCGCTCCTCGGGGTGCTCCTCGTTCCACTCCTCGATCAGCGGCGGGAGATAGCCGGTGAGATCGCCGGCCGTCACCAGCGTCATCGGGCCACGCGCGCCCGCACCCGCCGCGCCGCCGCCGGGCACCCCGGCGCCCGCGTGCGCGGCGAGCAGAACCGCCGCGACCAGGAGACCCCTACCCGCGGCACGCATCCACCGCATAGGTTTCCTCCCGGTACGCGATCCGGCTGCGCTGCCGAACATCGTGGCCTATATATACCGGTTAGGCATGGGCGATACTAGGGGGTGTCCGCACTGTGCCCGAAGGCGCAGGCGGGCGCACCGTGCCGTCGAACCGTACGGCCACCGGACACCAACAGGAAACTACGCAGCGGGAGAGAGGGGGAGCGCGTGCGGCTGCCGCTCCTGGCACTGCTCACCCGCGGTCCCGCGCACGGGTACGAGTTGAAACAGGACCTTGAGAAGCTCCTGGGCGCCGCGTACCCTCAGCCGAACGTCGGCCAGGTGTACGTCACCCTCGGCCGGCTGGAGAAGAGCGGTCTGATCGACGGCGAGGACGTCGAGCAGTCGGGCCGGCCCAACAAGCGCACCTACCGGCTGACCGAGGCCGGGCGCGAGGCGGTGCTGGCCTGGTTCGAGGAGACCACCGACGAGCCGCGGGTGCGCGACGAGTTCTTCATGAAGCTCGCCCTCGCCCCCGAGTCGGGCCTCGCCGATCCGGTCGCCCTGATCAACCGGCAGCGGCGGCAGTACCTCAACACCATGCGGAACCTGTCGAAGCTCGCCGCCGCCGAGGACCGGGACAACACGGTCTCCCAGCTGCTGATCGAGGGCGCCATGCTGCATCTGCAGGCCGATCTGGACTGGCTGGAGCGCTGTCAGGAGGAGCTGGAGTGAGCAAGGCCCCGGCCGGGGGCGAGGCACCGCCCATCGTGCGGGCCGAGCAGCTGGTCAAGACCCACCACGGGGAGGGCACGCCCGTGCACGCGGTGCGCGGCGTGGACCTGACCGTGCGGCCGGGCGAGTTCGTCGCCGTCACCGGTCCCTCCGGAGCCGGCAAGTCCACCCTGCTGCACCTGGTCGGCGGCCTCCAGCGCCCCGACAGCGGCAAGCTGTGGCTCGACGGGGAGCGCGTCGACACCTACCGCGAGGCCCGCTGGGCCCAGCTGCGCCGCCGGCGGATCGGCATCGTCTTCCAGTTCTTCAACCTGGTCTCCAACCTCACCGTCGCGGACAACGTCGAACTCCCCGCCCTGCTCGCCGGGGCCTCCCCCGCCGCCGCCCGCGCCTCGCGCGCGGAACTGCTGGCGGAACTCGGCCTGGAGGGCCGTGAGCGGGCCGTGCCCGGTGAGCTGTCCGGCGGCGAGCAGCAGCGGGTCGCCCTGGCGCGGGCCCTGGTCAACCACCCGGCGCTGCTGCTGGCCGACGAGCCGGCGGGCAGCCTGGACAGCAAGGGCACCCGCGAGGTCCTGCGGCTGCTCTCCCGCTTCCACGCCCGCGGCCAGACGGTCCTGATGGTGACCCACGACGCCCGGATGGCCAGCGCCGCCGACCGCGTGATCAGCTTCTTCGACGGGCGGATAGCCGACGACGCGGAGCTGGGCGACGGCGGCGGCGCCGCCCGCGGCGGGGTGTCCGGCGTCCTCGAACTGCGGGACTGACCGTGCGGGCGACGCTGCGCTGGGCGCACGCCGATCTCCGCGCGCACCGCGGCGAGGCCCTGTTCGTGGTGCTCGCGAGCGCCGGGATCATCGCCTCCCTGCTGCTGGCGGGCGCCCTGTTCGGCTACGCGGCCAACCCCTGGCAGCGGATCTTCAACCAGTCGCAGGGCGCCCACATCTGGCTGCACACCCGCGCCGGCGCGGACACCGCGGCCCTCTCCCGGCTCGACGGCGTCGAGGCCGTGTCCGGCCCCTTCCGCACCGCGACGGTGACCGCCACCGCCCGGGGCGCGCGGGCCGGGGTAGAGCTGCGCGCCACCGGTACCGAGCCGCCGGAGACCGCCCGGCCGCTGCTCACCGGCGGCTCCTGGCTCAGCGGGCGGCCCGGCGCGGCGGAGGTCGTGCTGGAGCGGTCCGTGGCCGCCGCCCTGTGGGCCGCGCCCGGCGACACCGTACGGGTCCCCGGCCCCGACGGCTCCCCGCTCGCGCTGCGGGTCGCGGGGGTCGCCGAGGCGGCGGAGCCCCGGTACCGGCCGGGCGGCGACCCGGGAGTCGGCTGGGTGCTCCCGGGCGTTCTCGATCAGGTCACCGGGGGCCCCGCGACGGGGGCGGCCGGGGAGCAGACGACCGGGCTGCGGCTCTCCGACCCCGCCGACACCGACTTCACCGTCCAGCGGGCCGTGACCCTGCTGGGCGCGGACCGGGTCGCCCAGGTCACCAAGTGGCAGCAGGCCCGTGCGGAGGCGGGCGGTGACGACCGGCTCCTCGGGCAGCTCTTCGCCGTCTTCGGCCTGGGCGCGCTGCTCTCCGCCGCGCTCGCCGCCTCGGGCGCGGTCGCCGCGCGGGTGCGCGGGCAGTTGCGGGACATCGCCGTCCTCAAGGCCGTGGGCTTCACCCCGGGGCAGGTGGTACGGGCGTTCCTGGTGCAACATCTGGCCTTCGCGCTGCTCGGGGTGGCGCTGGGCACGGCGGCGACGGCCGTCCTCGGGCCCCGGATACCGGGCCGCATCGGGGACGCCGTGGCCGTCTGGCAGGACCTGCCGGGCCATACGGCGCTGATGACCGGAGTGCCGGTCGGGGCGGTGCTGCTGATCGCGGCCGCCACCTCGCTGGCCGCCTGGCGGGCGGGCCGGGTACCGCCCGTGCCGGTGGCGCGCGCCGCGTTCCCGGCCGCCGCGCCGATGACCGCCCTCGGCCGGCGCGCGCTGGGGCTGCGGGTGCCGCCGGCGCTGGTGCTCGGCTGGCGGGCGGCCTTCCCGCTGCGTGCGCGGACCCTGCTGCCCGTACTGCGGCTCGCCCTGCCGCTGGTGCTGATCACGGCCGCGCTGGTCGCCTGGTCCACCCTGGACCAGTTCCGGGACCGTCCGGAGCGAATGGGCCTGCCCGCCGCCCTGACGGTCCGCGCGGAGCAGCCCGGTGGGGCATCGGACGCGGAGCTGGCCCGGCTGCTCACCCGGACGCCCGGGGTCGCGGCCGCCCACCCGGGGGCCGAGACGGCGGCGCTGGTGCCGGGGCAGACGGGCACCGTCGTCCTGCGCGGCCTGGGCACGGCCGAGGCCCCCTACCCCTCCGCCGTCGCCGAGGGCCGCGCCCCGAGCGGCCCGGACGAGGCGGTGGCCGGTCAGGGGCTGCTCGACCTGCTCGGGGCCGAGGTGGGTGACTGGGTGCGGATGACGGTCGGCGGGCGGCCCCAACTGCTGCACATCGTCGGGCGCAGCATCGAGCCGGACGCGGCCGGGCGGGTCGCCGTCACCACCCTCGACACCCTGCGGGAACGCGACCCGGAGCTGCGGACCGGCTTCCACGCGCTGGTCCTGCGGCCGGGCGCGGACCCCCGTGCGGTGGCCGACGAGCTGTCCGGGGCGGCCGGGGGCGCGCTGGAGATCCGGGAGACGTCCAACCCCGCGGACCGCCTGGAACCGGCGCGGGCGGTGATCACGGCCGTGGTCGGGGTGCTGGCCCTGATCGGCCTGATCGAGCTGCTGACCCTGATCGGCACCGGGGTGCGGGACCGGGGGCGGGATCTGCTGGCGCTGAAGGCGATCGGGCTGACCCCGCGCCAGATCGGCGCGGTGATCGTGACGGCGGCGGCGCTGACCGCGCTGGCCGCGGCGGTCCTCGCGGTGGGGGCCGGTGTGGTGTCCGGCAGCTGGCTGGTGGACGCGCAGGCCCGCGCGAGCGGCCTGGGCGCGGGTGTGGCCCGGGCGCCCTCGGCGGTGGTCCTGGCGGGGGTCGCGGCGGCGGCCGTCCTGGGCGCGGCCGCGGCGGCGGCGCTGCCGGCGACCCGCACGGCGCGGCGGCGGCTGGCGGACTCGCTGAGCGAGACCCTCTGAGGCGGTCCGGCCCGCCTGCCGTACCGCCACACCCCACCGGCCGTCGTCCCCGGCCCGGCCCGGAAGTGCCGCCGCCAACCCGTCCTCGGCCCGGCCCACCCGTACCGTCACCCGGCCGCCGGCCTGGAAGTGCCGGCGCCCTGCCGCCACCCGCCCGCCGCCGGCCGTTCTCGGCCCGGCTCGGACGTGCCGCCGCCCCCGGCGCGGCGCGCGGCGGGAGCCCACCCGCTTCACCCGTTCGGGCGCATCCCGGTCGCCGTGCTCACCCGTTCGGCCCACGCTGGGACTCGGCATCGAGGAGGTGGCCCGGACGGGCCCTTCCCGCGGGGCGACCGGCGTCCCGTGCGCCCGGAGGTTCCCATGTCCCAGCAGACGACGTCACGTGGATCGGGGTCCGCCGGGCCCAACCCGTGGGCGGCTGGCGGCAGTGTCTTCGCCGGTGTCCTCCTCCTCGTCGACGGTCTGATCAACATCTTCAAGGGCATCGCCGGCATCGCCGAGGACGATGTCTACGCGCGGCTCGGGCAGTACGTCTTCAAGTTCGACGTCACGTCCTGGGGCTGGATCCTGCTGATCCTCGGTGTGGTCCTGCTCGCCACCGGCTGGGGCATCCTCAGCGAGGCGGCGTGGGCCCGGGGGCTCGGCGTGGGCCTCGCGTCCCTGAGCCTGGTGCTCAACTTCATGTGGCTGCCGTATGTGCCCGTGTGGGCGATCGTCTCCATCGCCATCGACGTCTTCATCATCTGGGCGCTGTGCACGGACCGGCCCTCGCGGTCCCACTGAGCGCGGCCGGCCGCCGACGGGCGGGGGCTGACCAGCGGGTCCGCTGGTCAGCCCCCGCCCGTCAGATGTTCCCGGGTGCCGGTGAGGTCGAGGAGCCGGTCCAGGTGCTCCGGGCGTCCGTCGAGCCACAGGTCGGCGCCCGCGTCCCGGGGCAGCCGGCGGATCACCAGCAGGGCCGACAGGCCCATCGAGTCGATCACGCTCAGACCCGAGAGGTCCAGGCGCAGGGCGGCCGGGCCGGGGTGGCCGGCCAGCGCGCGGCGGACCAGGGCGAGGGCGTCGGGGCTGGTCTCGTGGTCCAGATCCCCGGCCGCGGAGAGGACGAGGGTGGACGCGTTCGTTGATGGCGGTGGCGGCGTGCTCCTGGGCCACGGTCAGCCGGTTCGCCGCCCATTCCGCCCCGACCCGGGCCTGCACGGCGGCGACCACGTCCAGCAGCGGGTCCTCCGGGTCGGCGCCCTCCGCGAGGGCGCCGAGGAGGTTACCGGCCGCGCCCGCCGGACACCCGGGCGTTGCGGGGCGGTTTGCTCACGCGACCACGGGCAACACGCATCAACGTACACGAGCCCGGCGGGGCGGAGTTGGCACACCATCCGCCCCCCGGCCGCCGGACAGGCGGCTCCGCGCCGCCGTGCCCCGGGCCCGGGAAGGGTCCGGCCGCAGCGCCGCCCGCACCGCGGACGCCCAGGAGCGTGTGATTCCCATTCGCCTCTGCGACCGTTCGCCTGTGCGCCGCCGTGCGCGACGGGACCAGGGACGGGGACCAAGGGCGGGAACCAGGACGGAGGAGGGCAGGATGACCACGGAACACTTCGCCACGGGCCACAAGCAGCGGCCCGCCACCGCAGCGGAAGCACGCGGGCGGGTGAGCGAGTTGCTCGTCTCGGCGCTCGGGCCGGTGGACACCGGCAGTGAGGCGGACGTGGCGGTCGCCGACGCCCTCCTCGTGACGTCCGAACTGGTCACCAACGCCCTGCGCCACGGCGGGGGCGTGGCAGCCTTCGCGACCACGCTCACGGGGGACGCCGTGCACATCTGTGTGACCGACCGCTCCCCGGAACTTCCGCAGGCCCCGACCACGCCCGGACTGCGGCCCGGCGGCTTCGGCTGGGGCCTGGTGCGCCGCCTCAGCCGGGACGTCACGGTCACACCCGTCGACGGCGGCAAGACGATCTGCGCGGAGATCGCGCTCCTCCGACACACCTCGTGACCCGCCTCGCGCGTCCCGGAAGCCGGCCGTCCCACCCGCTGTCGGTGGTGGCGGCCGGCTTCCGGGACGCGCGGGACTCTCCCGCGGTCAGCGGACATCACCTCCGGCCGCCTGCCCGGTCCCGCCCGCGGTCCGGGCGCCGGTGGCGAGGGGCAGCGGCGGGACCGGCGGCACTCCGCGCGGTGGGCGAGGGGCGCTGGTGGCCCGCATGTACTCCTCGTAGCGGTCGAGGAGCACGACCAGGCCGAGCAGGAGCGGGGGTATGAGAAGGGCGACGGCTGTCACGGAGAACCTCCCGAGGACGCGGTTCCTTGTCCGGTGTTCTTCGTGTTGCCGCCCCGGACGTCCGCAAGACCCGCCGGGTGTGAATACCGTGTGACCGTTCCCGCGCGCCGCCGTCGACCCGGGGCTCAGGCGGCCCGGGGCTCAGGTCAGGGGCAGCCGCACCCGGACCGTCTTGCCGCCGGCGGTCTCCGCGATCTCGACGGAGACCGCCAGGCTCAGCACCAGCGGCCAGCCGTAGCCGCCCGTGATCCCCGTCGAACACAGTGGCACAGGCGCGCGTGCCCTCGTCCGGGCGGCGATGGGGGGATCAGAGGGCTCAACCGTAGACGACGGTCACGGTTCGGAACCCCAGCGAGCCCAGCAGGCCCTCCAGCATGGCGGTGGCGTTCTTCTCCGCGCGGCCGGTCAGCTCGCTCTCCCGGGCCGCCTTGTCGATGTGGTCGGCGGCGAGCCGGTGCACCGCGCGTTCGTCGGCCGGGTTGCCGGAGAACAGGTCGCCGAGGCGGTCCAGCAGCCCGCGCTCCTTGGCGACCGCGTACGAGCGGTCCGGGTCCAGGGTGGCGGAGCCGAGGCGGGCGTGCGGGAGCCGGATGGTGGCCTCCGTCCGGTCCTCGTTCACCTGGACGTTCTTCTCGCCGAGGGAGCCGAAGTCGACGTAGGCCGAGACGCTTCCGGCGCCGACGAACAGGGTGCGGGTGCCGCGGATGGCGTCGGGCAGGAACCTGGTGTCCTTCTCCAGGTCCACGACGACCTGGAAGTCCCCGGCCGCGCCCTCGTAACGGTCCAGGTCCCGGACGGATTTCAGCAGGGCGGGACCGGTCCGGTCCTCGGTGCGCTCGCCGAAGAGGTCACCGATCCCGCCGAACGGATTGAACCCGGCGACCAGCGCCACCAGCAGGACGAGGCACGCGCCCGCCGCCACGACGGCCGCGACCGTACCCCTCGCACCACGCGTCACGGCGGAACCCGTGCCGGGCTCGCCGTCCCTCCGCAGAAGTTTCGTCATACTGTCCGGTTGCCCACGGGGCCGCCGGATCAGACCGGCCGAACTCGCCCTGTGCCACGCCGGGTTCGGCCGACACCGGCGCGGGAGCGCGGCGGTCAGCGGTCGCCGCGCTCCGCGAGCAGGCGCTCCACGCGGTCGAACCGCTCGTGCAGGGAACGGAGTTCGTCGCGGGCGGCCTGCTCCCCCTCGCCCGCCACCCGGTGCACGGCCTCGCCCAGCGCCCGCGCGTCCCGGTGCGCCCGGCCGACGAACCAGGTGGCGATGGCCGCCGTGACCATCCCGAAGGTGGTGATCCCGGCGAGCATCACCACCCCGGCGACCACCCGGCCCCAGAGGGTGACGGGGTACAGGTCCCCGTATCCGACGGTGGTCGCCGTCTCCACGGACCACCACAGGGCCCGGGGGAAGGAGGTGATGTTGGCGCCGGGCGCGCCGCGTTCGGCGGTCACCACGAGGGCGGACCCGGCGAGCAGCACCACGACCGTGAACAGCGACACCGACAGCGCGGCCCTGACATGGAAGGCGCGCCACCACCGGCTCCCGAGGACCCGGCTGACGACGAGGGCGACGAACGGCTGCTGCACGGGCTGACCTTCGGGCCGTGTGCGGGCGGGAACGGCACGGACACTACCGCCCGCGCGCGGCCCCGGACGGGCCGACACACACGCCGGCGGCCCGTTCCCGGCCCCTCCCCCGCTTCCCTGGCGGGCCCTTCGTCCGGGCTCTCAGCGGATGAAGCGCGGCAGCCACTTCGCCTGGTAGCCGGGGTGCCCTGCCCACTCCGCGGCGAGCTGGCGGACGGCGAAGCCGAGCCCCACGGCCCGGCCCGAGTCGAAGTCGGCGGCCGGCCGGTCCGTGTCCAGATGCGCGACCTCCACGTACTCGCCCATCAGCACCCGGCTGGTCTCGATGCGCGCCAGGGTGCGGGCCGGGTCCTGGAGGGCGATGTGCCGGTCGTAGCCGGCCCCGCGCACGGTGAACGCGATACCGGAGGTGCGGTCGTGCACCTCGCCCGGCACATCGGCGGGGCAGCGCCAGCTCTCGCCCCCGGCGTCCCGCGCGATCTGCTCCTCCTCGGCCAGCCGCGCCTGGATGAAGGCCACCATGTCTGCGTTGCCGGCCATGCGGGGGTGCTCCCTTTCGCGTCGTGCGGTGTGTGGTCGTGCACTGTGTGGTCGTGCGCTGTGTGGTCGTGCACTGTGTGGTCCTGCGCTGTGTGCGCTCGTCTCGCGCGGTCGCCGGGTGGGCCCGGGAACCGCGGGAGACATTGTGGGGGACCCGGCGCCACGGGATCCAGCGGGTCCGTCCACCGTCACCCCGGCGGGGTGGCGTTCGGACCCCGCCGGGTGTGGTCTGATGGGCGGATGATCGACGAGGGGTTCCCCGCAGAGTGTTCGGAGCGGGTCGCCGCGGTGATCCGTGAGGTGGCCGCCGCCGAGATCCTGCCGCGCTTCCGCACGCTGACCGCCGACGAGGTGGCCCAGAAGAGCGGCCCGCACGACCTGGTGACCGTGGCCGACCGGCTCGCCGAGGAGCGGCTGACCGCCGCCCTCACCGGGCTGCTCCCCGGCAGCGCGGTGGTCGGCGAGGAGGCGGTGGCGGACGACCCGTCGGTGTACGGCGCGCTGCGCGGTGACCGGCCCGTGTGGATCGTCGACCCGATCGACGGCACCAGACCGTTCGTCCGCGGCGAGGCGGGGTTCTGCACCCTGGTCGCGCTGGCCCACCGGGGCGAGGTGCTCGCCTCCTGGACGTACGCCCCCGTGCCGGACACGATGGCCACCGCCGTGCGCGGCGGGGGCGCCCGGCTCGACGGGGCCGCGCTGCGGGCGGACGCGTCCCCGCGTACGGGTGCGCTGACCGTGGCCGTCTCGGACCCGGAGCACTCGGCTCCGGATCCGCGGCGGGCCCTGCTGCGGTTGCGCACCGACGGGGTCGCGCCCCGGCCGTGCGCCGGTTCCGCCGGGCTGGAGTATCTGGCGGTGGCCCGCGGGGCACTCGACGCCACGGCCTTCTGCTGGGAGCACGCCTGGGACCACGCGGCGGGCCTGCTCCTGGTGACCGAGGCGGGCGGCGCGCAGACCACGGCCGCGGGCGTACCGTTCCGCCTCGCGGGCGGCAACGCGCTCCCGCTCACGGCGGCGCGGGACGCGGAGACGGCGGCGTATGTGCGGGAGCTGCTGACCGGGGCGTGACGTTTCGCCCAGGGGGCGTGGGCAACGGGTGTGACGTTTCGCCTCGGGCGCGCGGGTTCCGGCGTGACGTTTCTTCGGGGGCGCGGGCCGGCGCTCGGGCCCGGCATGCGGCGGGCCCGGGGCCCGGGCGGGTTCGAGGTCCGGGCGGGTTCGAGGTCCGGCGGGCCCGGCGTCCGGGCGTGGGCTCAGGTCCGGAGGGGCCGGTCCGTGGGCGTCACGGGGGCGGGCAGGTCGGTCGCGCCGGTGAGGTAGCGGTCGGCCGCCGCGGCCGCGGCCCGTCCTTCCGCGACGGCCCAGACGACGAGGGACTGCCCGCGACCGGCGTCCCCCGCGACGAAGACCCCGTCGGGCACCGGCGTCCCCTCCTCCGTTTCCCCCGCTCCCGGCGCACCGGGCGGGGCCGGGCGCGCGCTGAAGTCCGCGTTCCGCGCGTAGGCACCCCGGTCGTCCCGGGTGAGGCCGAGTGCCCGGGTCAGTCCCGTTCTGTGCTCGGGCCCGTCGAATCCCAGCGCGAGCAGGACCAGATCGGCGGGCAGTACGCGCTCGGTCCCGGCGAGCGGCCGCCGCGTCGACGGCTCGACCCCGGTCAGGCGCAGGCCGCGCACCCGTCCCGTGCCGTCGTCCTCGAAGCGGACGGTGGCCGTGGCGAACGCGCGCGGGTCGGCGCCGTGCCGTCCCCGCGCCTCCTCGTGGGCGTGCGAGATCCGGTAGACGCGGGGGTGCACCGGCCATGGCTCGTCCTCCGGGCGCCGCCCGTCCGGTTCGGGGTTGATGTCCAGTTGGACCACGGTGGCCGCGCCTTGGCGCAGGGCCGTACCGAGGCAGTCGGAGCCCGTGTCGCCGCCGCCGACGATCACGGTCCGCCGGCCCCGGGCGTCGAGCGGCGCCGGCACGGGGCCGTCGCCGACGGGCGGTCCGTCCGACGGCTCGTCGCCGTCGCCCTCGGCGGCCCGGTTCGCCGCCGTCAGGTAGTCCATGGCCTGGTGGACGCCACCCAACTCACGTCCCGGCACCGGGAGTTCGCGTCGCACGGTCGCGCCGACGGCCACGATCACGGCGTCATGACCGCCGCACAGCTCCGCCGCGTCGAGATCACGGCCCACCTCGGTGCCCGGGCGGAACTCCGTCCCCTCGTCCCGCATCTGCGCGAGCCGCCGGTCCAGGTGCCGCTTCTCCATCTTGAACGCGGGGATGCCGTACCTCAGCAGTCCCCCGACGCGGTCGGCGCGTTCGTAGACGGTCACCCGGTGGCCGGCCCGGGTGAGCTGCTGCGCGGCGGCCAGCCCGGCCGGGCCGGAGCCGACGACCGCGACGGTGCGGCCGCTGAGCCGCCCGGGCCGCAGCGGGGCGACGAGCCCCCGCTCCCACGCCTGGTCGGCGACGGTCTGCTCCACGTTCTTGATGGTGACCGGGTCCGCGTTGATCGCGAGGACGCACGCGTCCTCGCAGGGCGCGGGGCAGAGCCGGCCGGTGAACTCGGGGAAGTTGTTGGTGGCGTGCAGCCGCTCCGAGGCGGCCGCCCAGTCCCCGTGCGCGGCATAGGCGTTCCACTCGGGGATGAGGTTCCCGAGCGGGCACTGGCTGTGGCAGAACGGGATTCCGCAGTCCATGCAGCGCGCGGCCTGCCGGGAGACGAGGGGCAGCAGGGGCCGCCCGCCGTGCACCTCCTGCCAGTCCCCGATCCGCTCGGCGGGAGGACGCGCGGGCACGGGGCTGCGGGGTGTCGTGAGAAAGCCGAAGGGGTCGGTCATCGCGGCCTCTGCATCAGGGTTCAGAGGTTCGACAGGGCCGCTTCCAGCGTACGACGGAGCCCCCGGGCGCCGGGAACGGCGGCCGGTCGGGTCCACGTCCGCGGCGGGGCCGTGGTTCCCGAGGGAATCGCGGTCAGGTGACCCGGTGGGCGGCGCGCCAGTCCGCCTCGCCGCCGGGGCCGAGGACACCCGCGGTCCGGTCGAGTTCGACGGGGTCGAGGCGGGCCAGACGGGTGCGGGCGACGCGTGCCACCAGGGGCGGGAAGAGGGGCCGCAGGGGCTGGACGAGCCGCAGCCAGGCCGGGCAGTGCACACTCGTCGCCCGCAGCTCGATGCCGTGTCGCAGCCGCCGCGCCACCTCGCCCGCCGCCTGCACCCGCCCGGCGAACCGCGGCTGCGCGGCGCGCAGGGCGAGCAGCACCGGATGCTCCCCGATGTCCCGGGTCATGTCGGTGCCGGTCCAGTGGAGGTACGCGATGCCCACGGCGATCCCCTCCGGGGCGATCTCCGCGCGGAGGGACTGCGCGAAGGACTCCGCGCCCGCCTTGGAGGCGCAGTAGGCGCTCATCATCGGCGCGGCCCCGAACGCGGCCGTGCTCGCGATCTGGAGGAAGTACCCCCGGGTCCGCCGCAGGTGCGGGAGGAAGACGCGCGCGGTGGTGGCGCTGCCCAGCAGGTTGACCTCCACGACCCGCTCCCACAGCCCGGGGTCGCCGCTCTCGAACGGGCCGGTCGCCGCGATGCCCGCGTTCGCGACGACGACGGAGGCGGGGCCGAGCTCGTCGGCCACCCGGAACGCGACCCGGGCCATGGCCGCCCGGTCCGTGACGTCCACCTCGAAGCAGCGGGCCTCTCCGGGGAGCCCGGCGGCCACCCGGGAGAGGGTGTCGACCTCCCGCCCCAGCAGGGCCAGCCGCATGCCGTACGCGGACAGCTCCCGGGCGAGGGCGGCCCCGACGCCCCGGCCGGCGCCGGTGACCACCGCCACCCGTCCGTCCAGCACGCCGCCCCGGCCGCCCCGGCGCTGGCGCTCCTGCGGGGTCCCCTTCGGCATCCGGTTCGCCACCTGTTCCTCACCCGTCCCGGAAGTCGGCACCTGTCTCTCCCGTTCTCTCCAGTCGGCCACGGGCCCGGGTCGGGCGCGACCCCGCCGCGCGCGGCCTCGTCTTCCCTTCCACGGGGGCGGGGCGGGCGGATGCGGCAGGCAGGCGGGAGCGACAGGGAGGCGAGCGCGGGTGGGGCGGCCTTGTCAAAACTGAACGGAACCTCTAATTTGACGGCATGCCCCGAGTCTCCGACGCCTATCTCGCCGCCCGGCGCACCCAGGTCCTCGACGCCGTCCGCGCGTGCGTGGACCGCGACGGCCTCCAGGGCGCGACCATGGAAGGCATCATCCAGCTCAGCGGACTGTCCACCGGCACGGTCTACAAGTACATCCGCAGCAAGGAAGAGGGCATCGAGGCCGCCATGAGCACGGCTCTGGACGGTCTGACGGCGGAACTGCTCCCCCATCTGACCGCCGATCCGCTGCCGCCCCCGCCGGTCCTCGTGGCGCAGCTCACCGGCACGCTGGAACGGTTCGCCGAACGGGAGTCGTACTCGCTGCCGAGGGTGGCCCTGCACGGCTGGAGCGCCGCGCTGAGCAACCCGGGCCTGCTGGAGAAGACGGCCCCGGCCTACCGCGCCTTCCGTGAACTGCTGACCGCCGCGGCCACCACCTGGCAGGAGAACGGCGAACTCCCGGCCGACGCCGTGCCGTCGGAAGTGGCGGCCGCCCTGCTCTCCCTGCTCATGGGCTTCGCCGCCCAGCAGGCCCTGCTCGCCGACACCTCCGCGCGGGAGCACGCCCGGGGGTTCGCCGCCCTGTTCGCGGCGGGAGCCCCGGCGGCGCCGGCCGCGCCCTAGTTTCCGGCCCGCTGCCGGTCCGGGCGGGCCCGGGTGCCGTCCGGCACGGGCCGGGAACCGGCCGCCGGGGCGGGCGCAGGTTCGGGGCCGGGCGCGACTTCGGGACCAGGTACGGCTTCGGGGCCGGGCGCAGGTTCGGGGCCGGGCATGGCGGGCCTCACTCCGTGCGGTCGGCGACCCGGCGGACGCCTGTCCGGGGCGCGAGCGGGTCCCCGGGGAACTCATGCGGGTTGTGCGCGCAGAAGATCTCGATCTCCGGGTGGTTGCGGGCCAGGTCCCGCAGGCGCGCCTGGTTGGCGAAGCGCTGCCCGCTGCTGGTGGTGACGATCCGCTGGAAGAGGGCGACCTTCGGTGCGCACCGGCGCTTGGCCTGCTTGACCTCCCGGGGGTCGAAGTAGGCGTCCCCGGCATGCAGGAGCCAGCCCTGCCCGGTGTCCACCGCGACCCCGGAGTGCCCGTGGGTGTGCCCGAACAGCGGGACGAACAGGATCTCCTCCGGCAGTCCCTCCAGCCGGCGCACCGCCTCGAAGCCGAACCATGGCTCTCCGAGGTCCCGGTACTCCACGAAGTGCGGGTCGTGCGCCCACATCAGCGGCCGGTAGCGCTTCTTCGCCCGGAACGACGCCCGTTCCATCGCCGCCTTCAGCTCCAGGCTGTGCAGATGCACCCGGGCGTGCGGGAAGTCCGACAGACCCCCTACGTGGTCGAGATCCATGTGCGTCAGCACTATGTGGCGGACATCCATGGGGTCCATGCCCATGGCCCGGATCTGGTTCACGGCGGCCAGCCGGGGATCGACCTTGGGGCGGGCGTAGCCGTAGGCGAACTCCTTGCCGAGCCGCGAGGTGATGTCCGCGTAGTCCGCCGTTCCCAGGCCGGCGTCCACCAGGACCAGGCCCGAAGAGGCGGTCTCCAGCAACAGGGTGTGGCAGACCAGGTGCCTGCCGTGGATCGACAGTCCCTGAATCGACGCGCAGTTCAGGTGGTGCACCCGCACCACTCCGGGTCCGGATCCGGACATGACGACGACCTCCAGAGTTGTTGAAGTGAAGCTTCATTTCAGTTTGGACTCGGAGCCTCGCCCTGTCAATAATGAACTCTCGTTTCAGTTTGGCGGGGTGCTCGGAGTTCACCCAGCTCAGAGCCGTCCTGCCGATCCCCTGGGAAGGCGCGAGCCGCCGGAGGCGACGATGGGGGCATGACGCCCCAACGGACCGTCCGTACCGACGAGATGCCTCCCGCGACCGAACCGAAGGTCCCCGCCATGTCCCCTCGCCCCGCCGCCGACCACCGCACCCTGCCGGGGGCCGTCGTGGGGATCGCGGCGTCCGTGCTCGCGGTCGACGGGCTGACGGCGGAGGACAGCTTCCTCGATCTCGGGGGCACCTCTCTGCACGCCCTGCGGATATGCGCGCGCATACGCGACGAGCTGGGCGTCCGGGTGGACCCGGCGGTCGTCTTCGACCAGGACACACTGGGCGGGCTGTGCGCGGTCGTCGCCGCCGCGCGGGCCGGCGGCCCCGGTGCGCCGGGGGCGGCCCCTGCGGGGGAGGCCGGTGGCCCCGGCCGCCGTGACCACGCCGGGCCCGGCCCGGCCGGCCGTCTGCCCGACGCCGGGACGGCCGCCCGTCCGCCCGGCGGGCCGGACAGGCGGGACGGCCCCGGCGGGCCGGACGGGGCGGACAGCCGGGACGCGGCACCCGCCCACCGCCCCCGCGGCAAGGCCCCCGAACCGGTCGGCGGGCCGGCCCGCGAACCGGTCGGCGGGCCGGTCGGCGCGCCCGCGGGCGGGCCGCTCGATGGGCGGCTCATCCATGAGGCCGTGACCCACCAGGCACTCGTGCGGCCGGACGCCGTCGCCCTGGTCTGCGGCGGCGAGCGGACCAGCTACCGGCGGCTGGACGCCCTCGCCGACGCCTGCGCCGCCGAGCTGGCCGCCCGGGGCGTGCGGCCCGGCCAGGTCGTGCCCGTCGTCCTGCCGCGCTCGCGGGAGCTGGTCGTGGTGCTGCTGGCGACCCTCAAGTGCGGTGCCGCGTACGCCGCTCTCGACCACCGCTGGCCCGCGGCCCGTATCGCCGGGATCACCGCCGCCCTGGACACCCCGGTCGTCGTCACCCGCACCCCCGGTCCACGCCACTGGGCCCCGGACATCCGCCGCCCCGACCCGGCGGCCGACGCGCGCACGGGAGACCGGCCCGTCCGTGCGAGACGCGCCGCCGCCGTCCCGCCCACCGCCCCCGCGGCGGTGTTCTTCACCTCGGGCACCACGGGCGCGCCCAAGGGCGTGGTCTCGCCCCACCGGGCCACCACCCGGCTGTTCGCGCCGGGCGGCGGCCTCCCCGGCTTCGGCCCGGGACGGGTGATGCCCCAGGCCGCACCGCCGTCCTGGGACGCGTTCGGCCTGGAGCTGTGGGGGATGCTCACCACCGGCGGGACCTCCGTGATCGTGCCGAGCGACTACCTCCTCCCGGGCGACCTGGTGGACCTCGTCAAGAACGAGGGCGTGGACACCCTCTGGCTCACCGCCGGGCTCTTCCACCTCTTCGTCGACGAGAACGTGGACTGCTTCAGCGGTGTGGCCCGGGTCCTCACCGGCGGTGAGCGCCTCTCGGCCGCGCACGCCCGCGCCTTCCTCGCCGCGCACCCCGGGGTGACCCTGGTCAACGGCTACGGCCCGGTCGAGAGCTGTGTGTTCGTCACCGCGCACACCGTGACCGCCGCGGACTGCGAGCGTCCGGGCGGCGTCCCCGTCGGCCGGCCCGTGCCGGGTACGAGCGTGCACCTCCTGGACGGGACCGTGCCGGTGGCGCCCGGCGCGGAGGGCGAGATCTGCGCGGCGGGAGCCGGACTCGCGGACGGCTATCTGAACGACGAACGGGCCACGGCCGCCGCCTTCGTGACCGTCCCGATCGGCGGAAGACCCACCCGGCTCTACCGGACCGGCGACCGGGGTGTGCTGGACGCGGACGGCGTGCTGCACTTCCGGGGCCGCGGGGACCGGCAGGTGAAGATCGCCGGACACCGGGTCGAGCCCGCCGAGGTGGAGGCGGCGGCCCGGCGGCTGCCGGCGGTACGGGACTGCGCCGTCGTCCCCGTACCCGGGCCCGGCGACGCGGACGGATACGACGGCCTCGCCCTCTTCTACACCCCCGGCGACCTGCCGGGGGACCCGCCGGACGGGGAGGGGCACCGCGACGGCGGCCCGGACACCGTGCGCGCGGACCTGGCGGCCGTCCTCCCCCGCTACCTCGTCCCGACCCGCGTCCACCGGCGGGCCTCGCTCCCCCGCACCCCGAACGGCAAGATCGACCGGGCCGCCCTGCTGGCCGGTCCGACCGAGCCCGCCCGGCGCGCGGACGGGGTGCTCGCCGAGTACCCCATGTCGTACGAGCAGGAGTCGATCTGGCTCAACGACCAGGCGCAGCAGGGTACTTCGCGCTATCTGGAGTCCTGGGTCAACCGGCTGCGCGGGCCGGTGGACGCCGATGCCGTGCGGAGCGCGCTGACCGGCATCGTGGAGCGCCACGAGACGCTGCGCAGCCGCCTGGTCCTGGTGGCGGGCAGCCCGGTCCAGCAGGTCCTGCCCGCCGCGCCCGTCGAACTGACCGTCCGCGAGGTCACGGCGGACGGCCTGGACGCGGCCCTGCGCGAGGCCGTGTCCCGGCCCGTGGCGCTGTCCCGGCCGCCGCTGCTGACGGCCACCCTGCTGCGCCTCGCCGAGGACGACCATGTGCTCGCCGTCTGTGTGCACCACGCGGTGATCGACGGCTGGTGCTTCAGCATCCTCGACCGGGAGTTCGGCGCCCTCTACCGAAGGGCCCTGGACGGGAGCCGCCCGACACTGCCCGCGCTCCCCCCGCGGTTCGGCCCGTACGCGGCCGCCCGGCGCGCGGACGGCGAAGCGGCCCGGGCGGCGGCCCTCGCCCACTGGCGGCGGGAGCTCGCGGACGCCCCCGAGGAGTCCTCCTTCCCTGCCGACCGGCCCCGGCCGGGGGTGCTCGGCCCCGGCGGTGACCGGATCGAGTTCACCGTCGACGCCGTACTCGGCCGCGGCGTAAGGCAGTTGGCCCGCCGGCTGCGGACCACCCCGTTCGCCGTCCTGGCCGCCGCGCTGGCCGTGCTGGTCGGCCGGCACACCGGTCGGGAGGACGTGGTCATCGGCACCCCGGTCTCCCACCGGGACACCTCCGGGACCGCCGGCATGATCGCCTCACTGACCGATGTGCTGCCGCTGCGCCAACGCCCCGCCGCCGGGCTGTCCTTCGAGGAACTGGTGGGCGACGCACGGGAGTCGGTCTGGTCGGCCGTCCGCCACCGCGCCCTGCCGTTCAGCCATCTGGTGCGCGGACTGGGGGTGGAGCGCACGCTGAGCCGCTTCCCCCTCTTCCAGGTCGTCTTCGCGCTCGACGACGCGCCCGCCCCGGACCTCGATCTGCCGGGCGTGGCCGCGGAACGGCTGTACGTCCACTCCGGGACCGCCAAGTACGACACCTTCCTGCACCTGATCCCCGCCGGGGAGGGTTTCCGGGGTCTCTGGGAGTTCTCCACCGACCTGTACGACGCGGCCACCGTGCACCGGCTCGCGAGCCGCCTGCGCACCCTGCTGGCGAGCGCCGTCGCCGAACCCGGCCGCCCTGTCGGGGACCTGGAGATCCTGCCCCGGGAGGAGCGGGAGCTGCTCGCCCGCCGGGCGGGGACCGCCCCGGCGGCGGAAACGTTCGTCCCCGCGCACGAAACGTTCCGGCGGCGGGCGCGTGAGCGGCCGGGGGAGGTGGCGGTGCGCCTGCGCGGGCAGGACCTCACCTACGGCGAGCTGGACCGGCGGTCCGACGCCGTCGCCGCGCATCTGATCGCCCGGGGCCTGGCGCGCACCCCGGTCGGCGTCTGTGTGGAGCGCTCCCGGGATCTGCCGGTGGCCGTCCTGGGCGTCCTCAAGGCCGGCTGCGCGTATGTGCCCCTGGACCCGGCCCATCCGGCCGGCCGGCTCGCCGTCGCGGCCGAGGACGCCGGTGTCACCACCGTCCTCACCCGGCGGGCCCTGGCCGGGCGGGCGGGACTCCCGGCGGGCGTCGGGCACTGCTTCCTCGACGAGGTCCCCGAGGCCCCGCGCACGAGCGACGCGGACCGGGTGCCCGTCACCCGGGACGACCTCGCCTATCTGATCCACACCTCCGGCTCGACCGGTCGCCCCAAGGCCGTCGCCATGCCGCACGGCCCGCTGTCCAACCTGCTGGACTGGCAGTCCCGCCGGTCCGCCGCCGGCTGGGGCACCCGCACCCTGCAGTTCGCCTCCCTCGGTTTCGACGTCGCCTTCCAGGAGCTGTTCGCCACCTGGGCCACCGGCGGCACGCTGGTCCTGGTCGACGACGACACGCGCAAGGACCCGGAGCGGCTGCTCGACCTCATCGAGGCCGAGCACGTCCAGCGACTGTTCCTGCCCTTCGTGGCGCTGCAGCAACTGGTGGAGCACGCCTGCGCCACCGACCGCCGGTGCCCTTCCCTCACCGAGGTGGTCACGGCGGGCGAGCAGTTGCAGACGACCCCGGCCGTGCGACGGTTCTTCGCCGCGCTGTGCGACGCCACGCTGGACAACCAGTACGGGCCGTCGGAGACCCATGTGGTCACCGCCGGGCTGCTCACCGGCGACCCGTACGCCTGGCCGGAACTGCCGTCCATCGGGCGGCCGGTGGACGGTGCGCGCGTCCGGCTGCTCGACCGGCGGCTGCGGCCGGTGCCCGTCGGCGCGGTGGGCGAACTCTGCGTGGGCGGGCCGGTGCTGGCCCGGGGCTACGCGGGCCGGCCGGAGCTGACCACGGAGAAGTTCGTCCGCACCGACGAGGGCCGGCTGTACCGCACGGGGGATCTGGCCCGGTTCCTGCCGGACGGGCGTATCCAGTGCCTCGGGCGCGACGACGACCAGGTCAAGATCCGTGGCCACCGGGTGGAGACGGGCGAGGTCGAGGCGGTGCTGCGGGCCGTGCCCGGGGTCGCGGACGCCGTGGTGGTGGCGCACGACCCGGGGTCCGGGGCGGGAAAACGCCTGATCGCCTACTACCTGGCCGGTTCCGGGGTCCCGGCGGCGGACGCGCTCATGGCGGAGCTGCACCGGGAGCTGCCCGGTTACATGGTCCCGGCGCGCGGTATCGCGCTGGACGCGTTTCCGCTGACTGTGAGCGGCAAGGTCGACCGCAGGGCCCTGGCGGCGCGGCGGCCCGCCTCCGGCGTAACGTCCACGGGCGCGCCCGGCGGCACGGGGCCCACGGCCGCGCCCGGCACGCCCACCGAAGCGGCGATCGCCCGGATCTGGTCCGGGCTGCTGGGCCTCGACGGGCTCGACGGGCTCGGTGACACCGGTGGTATCGGCGGCGGTCCCGGTGGTATCGACGTCCGGGACGACTTCTTCGCCCTCGGCGGCGACTCCCTGCTCGCGACCCGTCTGGTCCTGGCGCTGCGCACGGAACTGGGCGCCGCCGTCCCCCTCCAGGCGGTGTTCACCACCCCGACGCTCTCCGGTCTCGCGCGCCTGGTCGACGCCACGGCCAACGACGGCGCACCGTCCACGACCGCCGCCCCCGCCGAGCCGGACCTGTCGGCGGAGGCGCGGCTGGCCGCCGACATCGTCCCGGCTGCCGAGGTCACCGCCGTGGCCGAGGATCCCCGCAACGTCCTGCTCACCGGAGCGACGGGATTCCTCGGCGCCTTCCTCCTGCGCGAGCTGCTGCTCCGCACCCGGGCCACCGTCCACTGCCTGGTGCGCGGACGCGACCGGGCCCACGCCACCGGCAGGCTGCGCGAGGCGCTGGAGCGGTACGGCCTGGGGGACGGTGTGCCCCGGGAGCGGATCAGCGTCCTGCCCGGCGACCTCGCCGCACCCCGACTGGGCCTCACCGAGGCGGAGTTCGACCGCCTCGCGCGTACGGTGGACGTCGTCCACCACGCCGGGGCCTCGGTCAACCTGGTCTACTCCTACGCCCAGTTGCGCGACGCCAATGTCCGGGGCACGGAGGAGATCCTGCGGCTGGCGGCCCGCCACCGGACGGTCCCCGTCCACCATGTCTCCACCGTCGGCGTGTTCGCACCGGGCGTGCCGGGGACGGTGATCGGCGCCGGGCACCCGACCGGCCCGCCCGGTGCCCTGGAGCACGGGTACACCCGGAGCAAGTGGGTGGCCGAGGGCCTGATCGGGCAGGCCCGTTCGCGGGGACTGCCGGTGTCTGTGTACCGGCCCACCCGGATCTTCGGGGACTCGGTGACGGGTGCCTGCCAGACCGGCGACTTCCTGTGGCTGGTCCTCAAGGCGTGCGTCCAGGCGCAGGGCGCGCCGCGTGGTGTGGAGACCGCGTTCGACCTGGCGCCGGTGGACTACGTCAGCGGGGCAGTGGCCGCCCTCGCGCGGGAGCCGGGCGCCGCGTCCGGCACCTTCCACCTGGCCGCCGGGCGGCTGACCCGCCTGGACACGGTGGTGGGCTGGCTACGCCGGGCCGGCTACCGGCTCGACGACCTCGGCGCGCGGGAGTGGCTGGACCGTGTCCGGGCGGACCCCGGCAACGCGGCCTTCCCGCTGCTGAGCACCCTGGCGGCGGAGACCGAGGGCGCGGGTTCCGAGGGCGGCCTCGTCTTCGACACGACGGCCACCCGGAGGGCCCTGGCGGGCTCGGGTGTCGACTGCCCGGTCGTGGACGAGGAACTGTTCGGCGTCTGCCTGGACTTCTTCGTCCGCTCCGGTTTCCTGCCGGCACCGGGCGCGACCCGCTGACGGGGTGTCAGCGGGTCACGCCCGGAACGGATCGGTCAGGTCAGTGGTTCGACCCACACATTGCGGAAGCGGACCTTGTTGCCGTGGTCCTGGAGACGGATGGCCCCCGCCGCGGGTGACTCGGGATCGCCCGCGCCGGTGGGACCGTTCACGGCCACGGCGTCGTGCACCGTCCGGCCGTTCCAGACGACGGTGATCCGCGCGTCCTCCGTCTTCTTCCCGTCGGCGTCGAAGCGGGCGGCGCGGAAGGTGATGTCGTAGGTCTGCCAGGTCTCCGCGGCCGTCGACGCGTTCACGTCGGCGGCCTTCTTCTGGTAGATCGCGGCGGCCTCGTTGTCGGCGAGCTTCGCCACCCCGTAGGAGTCGAGGATCTGCACCTCGTAGCGGTCCTGGAGGTAGACGCCGCTGTTGCCGCGGTCCTGGCCGGTCACGTCGTCGGGGAGCTGGGGGACGCGGAACTCGACATGGGCCCGGAAGTCCTGGAAGTGCTGTTTGGTGCGCAGGTCACCGCAGCACACCTCCATCGACTTCTCGGCGGTGCGCGGCCAGTCGGGGCTCCGGCCGTCGGTGTGCTGCCAGGCGTCGGCGATGCTGCCGCCGTCGAAGAGGGTGATCCGCGAACCGGGCCTGCGCACCTCCACCGCGTCGAGGTTCACATGGCCGGTGTCGCCCTCACGGACCGCGTAGGTGAGGGCGTTGCGGCCCTTGGCGAGGTTCAGCCGCTGGGTGGCGGTGGACCAGCGGTTCCACGCTCCGGTGGACGGCAGGGACAGCTGCCGGGGCGCGCCGTCGCCGACGGCGACGCTCACGGTCTTGGTCCCGGTGAAGGGGTGGGGGCCGTTGGCGTAGCGCAGGCCGACGTCGTAGGAGCCCGCCTTGTCGACCACGACGTCGACGCGGGCGGTGGCGCCCTGGGCGCCGAAGCCGTCGACGAAGCCGCCACCGGTGTACCCGGTGTGCTCGGTGTCCACGGCGGCGCCGCCGGACAGCCGCCCGGACTCGGCGTCGTATGTGGTGACCGGCTCCTTCGCGCCGCCGGGGCGGGCGTTGAGGGTGTACCAGGCCTCGGTGGACCAGAGCTGCTCGCCGCCGGCCGCGGAGAAGGGGCGCGGCGAGCGGACGTGGACACCCGGTCGGTCTTCAGGCCCGGGATGGTGAGCGTCACTTTGCGCCGGTCCTTGGAGAGCTTGGCGGCGGTGACGGTGAGGGCCTCCTCGTCGGCCTTGGGGCCGCCGTAGGCGGGTGTCGGGGCGTAGCGCCACTGGGTGACGGAGTAGGCGGCTCCGGTGAGCCGGTCCGCCGTCTCCTGCGACAGGGGCTTGGTGTAGGTGAGTTCGAAGCCGTCGGCGGTGGGGCGCATCGTCCTGATGTCGAAGGCGGTCTTCCCGTTCGGGGTGAGCTTCTGGAGGCCGAAGCGGAGTTTGCCGGCCTGGCCCCAGTTGCCGTCCGCGCCGAGGCCGCCGGCGTAGATCGCGCCGTCCGGTCCGGTGCTGACGCGGGTGATGCCGGCTTCGAGGCCCTGGGTGTGGCGGAAGACCGCGCCCTGGTAGGCGCCGCCGACCTTGTGCAGGTCGGCGCGCTGGAGGCCGCCGTAGGTGACGTCGCCGAAGACCATCTGCCCGGCGAAGGGGCCGCTCTCCAGCCGCATCGGGGTGCTGGGCGAGTTGGAGATCTCGTTCTGCGGCAGCCAGAGGACGGGCTTGGTGACGGGCCGGGCGTCGAAGGGGCCCGGCGGGTTGGTCCGGTGGTGGAAGAACCGGTCCTGCTCGATGTGCACCAGCTTGGAGGAGGGCAGCCAGCCGCCCTGGTTGTCGGTGACGAAGAGGCCGCCGCCGGGTCCGCGCCCGATGCCGTTGGGGGTGCGCAGGCCGCCGGCGAGGTAGCTGATCTTCCCGGTGGCCCGGTCGACCTTGATGGTGGTGCCGCGGTTCGGTGCCGGCTGGGGGTCGGTGGTGGCGCCGCCGTAGTCGATGGCGACGGAGAGGTTGAGGTAGAAGGAGCCCTTGTCGTGGAGGAGCCCGAAGGCAACTCGTGGAAGTTGCCGCCGAAGGGCCACCCGGCGACCTTGCGCCTGGTGTCGATCACATCGTCGCCGTCGGTGTCGGTCAGCTCGGTGAGTTGGTGTTTCTCGGACACATAGAGCTTGCCGTCGACGTATGCGATGCCCATGGGTTCCTTGAGCCCGTCGGCGATCTTCTTGTGGGTCACCTGGTCGGGGCCGGTGTCACCGGTGACGTTGCCGAGGAGGTGGACCTCGCCCTTGGTCTGGTCGCTGCCGCCCCAGGTGGTGATGGCGAGGCGGTCGTCGGGCAGCCAGTCCATCGCGGAGACCTGCGGCTCGAAGCCCTCGGGCCGCAGGTCGGTCAGGGTGTACCCGGGGTTGACGTCCTCCAGCGGCAGCCCGTCGCCCGGGCCGTCGAGGCTGCCCTCGCACTCCTTGCGCCCGGGCGCGGTGACCCGGACGACGTCGGCGTCGGTGCTGAGGGCGGAGTTGGGGACGGTCGTGAAGCCGCTTGCGCCCGGCGGCTTCCACTGGAGGGTGAGCTGCTGGCCGCCGCCCGCGTCGAAGTGGTCGATGCGCAGGCTCTGGTAGCCGGCGTTGAGGTGGATCTCGCCGTCCTTCGGTTCGGGGCCGTGCAGTCCGTCGTGGTCGATGACCTGCTGCCCGCCGATAGCCAGGCGCGAGCCGTCGTCGCTGATCAGCCGGAAGCCGTAGGTGCCGGCGGAGGGCGCGTCGAGGTTGCCGGTGATCTCGGAGACGAAGTTGTCGGAGAAGCCGAAGCCGTCGGTGGACGTCCAGTCGGCGGTGGGGATCAGTTTGTCGACATTGGGTGTCTGTGCGGGCTTGAGGTCGCACAGCCGCTCCAGGGGCGAGCGGATGTCGAAGACCCGCAGGGTGACGCCGGGTTCCTGGGGCGGCAGGTCCCCGAACGGGCGGGGCGGCGGGTCGGCGGCGGGGGTGGCCGGGGCGGCGGCGGCCGGGGTGACCGGCGCGATCAGGCCGCTCATGAGTCCGGCGAGCATCAGTCCGGTGAGGCGGCGGGGGCGGTGGGGGCGGCGGGCGTGAACTCGCCGTGGGCGGGGTGGGCGTGCGGGGGGGTACGGCGGGTGCGGGGCGGGGCTTCACTCTTCCTCCTGCGTGCACTCAGCGGGTCGAACGCAGTTCCGTGGCAAAGCGACGCTCACAGTAGGGACAACTTCCGGAACCGTCCATACTTTGTCCACGAACAAGAGAAAGTGCTGAGGGTGGCTCAATGGGCGCGGCACATATGCCGTGCCCCCATGGTGGCCACGCGCACTCCGGCCCCTTGAACTATGGTGTCCCACCACATACGCCGGTGACCTGGGCGTTCCTACGGTGTGGCGACACACGAAACGTCCCCGCCAACCGCCAGGAAGTGGTGCCGATGTCCTCCCCCGCGACCGCTCCACCAACGCCCGCCAGCCTCAAGCGCATCGTCGCCGCGAGCCTCATCGGGACGACCATCGAGTGGTACGACTTCTTCCTCTACGGCTCGGCCGCCGCCCTGGTCTTCAACAAGCTGTTCTTCCCGGACTCGGACCCGCTCGTGGGCACCCTGCTGTCCTTCCTGACCTACGCGGTCGGCTTCGCGGCCCGCCCCCTGGGCGCGCTGGTCTTCGGGCACTACGGCGACCGACTCGGACGCAAGAAGCTCCTGGTGCTGAGCCTGCTGCTGATGGGCGGCGCCACTTTCGCGATCGGTCTGCTGCCGACGCACGCGACGATCGGCTCGGCCGCCCCCGTCCTCCTCACGGTGCTGAGGCTGGTCCAGGGCTTCGCCCTCGGCGGCGAGTGGGGCGGCGCCGTCCTGCTGGTCTCCGAGCACGGCGACGCCAAGCGGCGCGGGTTCTGGGCCTCCTGGCCGCAGACGGGCGCGCCGGCCGGCCAGTTGCTCGCCACGGGTGTGCTGGCGCTGCTCACCGGCGTGCTCTCGGACGCGGCGTTCACGGCCTGGGGCTGGCGCATCCCCTTCCTGCTCTCCGGTGTGCTGGTGATCGTCGGCTTGTGGATTCGTCTCTCTGTCGATGAATCCCCGGTCTTCAAGGCCGCGCTGGCCCAGGCGGAGCAGCGCAAGGCGGCCGCCGGAACCGTGGAGAAGATGCCGCTCGTCGCCGTGCTGCGCCACCACTGGCGCGATGTGCTCATCGCGATGGGCGCGCGTATGGCGGAGAACATCAGCTACTACGTGATCACCGCGTTCATCCTCGTCTACGCCACGACCGCGGTGGAGTTGAGCAAGCAGACCGCGCTCAACGCGGTGCTGATCGGGTCGGCGGTGCACTTCGCGGTCATCCCGCTGTGGGGCGCCCTCTCCGACCGGATCGGCCGCCGACCGGTGTACCTGATCGGTGCGGTGGGCGTGGGCGCGTGGATGTTCCCCTTCTTCACGCTGATCGACCGGGCGTCGTTCCCGTCCCTGCTGCTGGCCGTCACCGTCGGCCTGGTCCTGCACGGTGCGATGTACGCGCCGCAGGCGGCGTTCTTCTCGGAGATGTTCGCGACGCGGATGCGGTACTCGGGGGCGTCGATCGGCGCGCAGTTCTCCTCCGTCGCCGCCGGCGCGCCCGCGCCGCTCATCGCGACGGCGCTCCTCGCGGACTTCGGGTCCTCGACGCCGATCTCGCTGTACGTGATCGCCGCCGCGCTGCTGACGGTCGTCGCGATCGCCTGCGCGCAGGAGACGCGCGAGCGCGACCTGAACGACGTGGAGCCCACGGGCCCGGCCGGCCCGGCCCCGGCGACCGCCGGGCCAGGGTCTTCGAACGCGAACAGGTCGCCCTCCTCGGGTCCTTCGCCGCGCACGCGGCCGTGGCCATCGAGAC
>NZ_JBEXXN010000038.1:24808-63839 GCF_040630445.1 Streptomyces sp. NPDC005805 | reverse complement strand
GCTCCGGCGGGACGGTGTCCGTCCGCCGGAGCCGCCCGTCCCGGAAGAGCCGCCCGTCCCGGCCGGAGTCGCCCGTCCGGCGGACGCGGGGCAGCATGGGAGTCGGGAATCCGGGGGTGGCTCTGCGAACGGGAGGCACCGTGGTGGACACCGATGTCCTGGTGGTCGGGGCCGGCCCGGTCGGTCTGACCGCGGCGCTGGAACTGCGGCGGCGCGGTGTCGCGTGCCGGGTGATCGACAAGCTGCCGGGCCGGCTGCCGTACGCCAAGGCCGTGGGCGTCCAGCCGAGGACCCTGGAGCTGTGGGACCGGGCGGGTGTGGTGCGGGACGCACTGGACGCGGCCACGCCGATGCGCGGCCAGCTCGCCTATGTGAACGGCGCCGAGGCGGGGCGCGTCGAACTCGTCCTGCCGCCGGAGGTCCCGTACGGGTTCGCCTGCCTCCCCCAGTACGAGACGGAGCGTATCCTCACCGACCATCTGGAGCGCCGGGACACCCGGATCGAACGGGGCACGGAGCTGGTCGGGTTCGAGCAGGACGAGGGCGGGGTGTGGTGCCGGCTCATCACCTCCTCGGGGGACGCGGAGGAGGTGCGCTGCCGGTTCCTGGTCGGCTGCGACGGAGCGCACAGCGCGGTGCGCAAGGGGCTCGGGCTGAGCTTCGAGGGCGGGGCGTTCCCCGAGGAGTACATGCTGGCGGACGTCGAGGCGGACTGGAGCCTGCCGCCCGGCTACGGCGTCCGCTCGATGCACCGCGGCCCGGACGGCGCGGTGGACGACCTCCTCGTCTGCATCCCGCTCCCCGGGCACGGGCGCTACCGCATGTCGATGCTGGTGCCGCCGGAACTCTCCGCGGCCGCCGGCGGCGGGGCGGACACCGCCGCGCGGTCCGGGCAGGCGGCGGGCGGCGCGCGGCCCGATGACGGTGTGACGCACGGTCTGGAGGCCGCCCGGACCCCCGATCTGGGCCATATCCAGGCGGTCGTCGACCGGCTGGCCCCCGAGCCCACCACCCTCTCCGCGCTGCGCTGGTCCTCGGTCTTCCGGATCAGCCACCGGATCGTGGACCGGTACGGCCGGGGGCGGGTCTTCGTCGCGGGCGACGCCGCCCATATCCATCCGCCGACCGGCGCCCAGGGCATGAACACCGGGATCCAGGACGCCGTCAACCTCGCCTGGAAACTGGCCCTCGCGGTGTCGGGAGCGGCGCGGCCCGCGCTGCTGGAGAGCTATGACGCGGAACGCCGGCCGGTCGGCGAGGAGGTCGTCGGCCGCACGGTGCGCCATGCGAGCGCGGGTGGTGTGCAGGCGGACCCCGACGACCCGCGGACCCTGCTGCTGCGCGAGGCGCAGTTGCTCCTCGGCTACCGGGGCAGCCCGGTCGTCGGCCGGACGGGCCCGGCGGACGCGCCGGGGAACGCGGGCACTGGTACACCGGACGCGTCCGGGAACGCGGGCACCGGCGCGGCAGAGACGCCGTCGGAGCCCGGTCCCGGCGCGCCGCCTCAGGCGGGCGACCGCGCGCCCGACTGCGGCGGCCTCCTCGGGCCCGTCGCCGCCTACCCGGTGCGCCTGTTCGACCTGCTGCGGGACAGTTCGGAGCATGTGCTGGTGGTGTACGCGCCGGACCCGGAGTCGCTGGCGCGGTTCGCCGGGCCGGCCGCCGAGGCGTCCCGGCTGACGTACGGGCGTACGGGCACCCGCGCGGTGCTGGGCGCTGCCGAACCGCCGGTGGGCGACGCGGGGTTCCCGACCTGGGCGGACAGCCGGGGCGAGTTCCGCCGCGCGTACGGTGCCGAGGGGCCGGCCGGGTTCCTGGTCCGGCCGGACGGGTACGTGGGGCTGCGCTTCGGGCCGGACGGCACGGCGGCCCTCAGCGCGTATCTGTCGGGGATCCTGCGGACCTGAGCCGCCGGTCCGACGAGGTCCGGCGGCCCGCGCGGACGCGTGTCCGTCCCCGGGGCGGTGTACGGCCCCGGGGACGGAGACGGTTCACGCGGTGTGGAGCCGCAGGCCGTAGCGGTTCAGGATCTCGTTGACCGGCTGGTACCAGGTCTCGCCGCCGGAGGAGCAGTTGCCCCAGCCGCCGGAGGTGACGCCCTGGGCCTGGTCGCCGCTGATGAACGACCCGCCGGAGTCCCCGCCCTGGGCGCAGACGCTGGTCTTGGTCATCTGGTGCACCGCGCCCTGGCTGTAGTTGACGGTCTCGTTCTTGGCGAGCACGCGTCCGCAGTGCCAGCGGGTGGTGGAGCCGGAGCGGCAGATGGAGGCGCCTATGGGGGCCTCGTTGGAACCGCGGACGAGCTGGTCGGGCACGGTGCCCCAGCCGAGGACGACCGGGACCGTCCACCAGCCGCTGCCGACGTTCACCCAGGCGTAGTCGTTGCCGGGGAAGGACGAGCCCTGGAAGTGGCCGATGTGGGAACCGTCCCAGCCGCGTACGGCGGCGCCCACGCCGCCGCAGTGCCCGGCGGTGACGAAGCCGCCGTGGACCGAGAAGCCGATCGAGCAGCGGACGTTGCCGGTGTAGTACGGGTCGCCGCCCACCGTGCCCGCGGCGAAGGTCCGGGGGGCCTGGTCGACCTCCTTCACGGTGACCGGGCCGGTGGCCCGAGCTTTGGCCAGGAAGGCGGAGACATCGTTGTCAGCCTTCTCGGAGGCGACCACGTTGACGACGACCTTGCCGGCCGCCGGGTCGACGTGCCAGCTGCTCACGCCCCGGGGCGCGGAGAGCTTGTCGATCGCGTCCTTCGTCCGGTCCAGGGTGCGTTCGCTGTGCTGCACGAGGCGGGTGTCCGCGCCGGTGGCGCGGACGGCGGCGGCGGTGCGGGAGTCGGTGACGGCGACGGTCAGCTTCCCGCTGTCCGCGTCGAACCAGGAGCCGCCGTAGCGGGCGCCGGCGGCCTGCCGCGCCTTCTTCTCGACGGCGACGGCGGCGCGTTCGGCGGCGAGGCGTTCGACCGCCTGGCCCTCGGTGAGGCCGAGGTCGCGCTCCATGGCCTCGATCAGGCCGGTGGAGACGGAGGTGTCGGTGGCGGAGGGGACGGCCGCGGCGGTGGCGGGGATCGCGACGGCGGCCCAGGTGCCGAGGACGAGGAGCGCGGACAGACCGGTGCGTACGGCAGTTGTGCGTCTCAAGGCGTCGACCTTTCGGATCGTTCCAGCACGGTGGGGGGTGGAACTGAGCGGACGCGGATCTGAGAGCGCTCTCAGGCAGCGCCCGGGGCGGAGCGTAGCGAAGAACACGGGTCAGGTCCATGCCAATGACGTCGGGTTCCGGACGGACGCATGGCCGGAAACGTGCGGAACGCCGGGAACCGTGGGGGCCGCCGCCGGTGTCTGTGCCGTCGACGGTTCGCGGACCGTGCCGGGCTCCGGTGGGGAGCGGGCGGGGCGCGTCGGCCGGTTCGGGGGAACGCGATGGGCGTGTGGACGGTGCCGGGATACACGGAGTCCCGGGAGCTGGGGGCGGGCGGCGGCGGACGGGTGGTGCTCGCGGTGCACGACGCGACCGGGGTGCCGGTGGCGGTGAAGTACCTGGGCGAACGGCTGCGCGGGGACGGCGCGTTCGTCCGCGCCTTCCGTGCCGAGGCGCAGCTCCTGGGCGCGCTGGACTCGCCCTATGTCGTCCGGCTGCACGAGTACGTGGAGGCCCCGGCCGGGGCCGCGATCGTGATGGAGCTGGTGGAGGGCACGGCGCTGCGGGCGCTGCTCGCGCGGGAGGGTGCGACCGGCCCCGAGGCCGCGCTCACGGTGCTCAAGGGCTCCCTGCTGGGGCTGGCCGCGGCGCACGGGCAGGGCGTGGTGCACCGCGACTACAAGCCGGAGAACGTGCTGGTCGCCGCCGATGGTTCGTCGAAACTGGTGGACTTCGGCATCGCGGCCCGCGACGGGGCCACACCGGGTGCCGCCGGGACGCCCGCGTACATGGCTCCCGAGCAGTGGCGGGGCGGCCCGGCCTCCCCCGCGGCGGACGTGTACGCGGCGACCGCGGTGTTCTACGAGTGCCTGACCGGCCGCAAGCCCTACGGCGGCGGGAACATGGCCGAGCTGGCCCTCCAGCATCTGGACGCGCCGGTGCCGGCCGAGGCGGCGCCCGAGCCGGTGCGCACGCTGGTGCGGCGGGGCCTGGCGAAGGACCCCGGGGAGCGTCCGGCCGACGCGGCGGCGTTCGTGGCCGAGCTGGAGACGGTGGCGGCGGGTGCGTACGGGGCGGACTGGGAGGAGCGCGGGCAGCGGCGGCTGGCGGCGCTGGCCGCCCTCGCACCGCTGCTGCTGCGGCCGTCGGGCGGCGGCCCGGCGGGCGCCGACGACCGGGCGACGACCGCGCTCGGGGGCGGCGCGGCGCCGGGGGCCGGGGCGGGCCTCGCGGCGTGGCTGACTCCCCCGCTGCGCCGTGCCCTTGCCGGGGTGGTCGCCCTCGCGGTGGCGGCGGTCCTGGCGCTGGCGGTGCGGGCGGACGAGGACGGCCGGGCCACCACGGCGCAGGTGGTGGCGACGACGAGCGCGGGTCCGGCGGGGCCGGAGGGCTCCGCGCCGCCGGTGAGCGCGTCCCCCGGCCCGTCCCCCACCGGGTCCGGGCCCTCGGCGGAAGCGTCCGCCGACGCCTCGCCGTCGCCGGGCGTGTCGGGGACGCCGGGGACGGTGACGCCCGGCGTGTCTCCGGTGCCGACCGAGTCCGGCACGCCGACGGCTCCGGTACCGGGCGGCCCGTCCGCCGAGCCGCCCACCTCGGCCCCGCCCTCGCCCGCGCCCGAGTCCGTGGCGGTGACCTCGGTCGCGGTGACGGGCTTCCGCCAGACCGGCCCCTGGGAGTCGGCCGCGACGGTCGAGGTCGCCACGGACGGGCCGGGCCCGGTGACCGTGGTGGTGGCCTGGTACACCGGCGACGCGGCGGGCAACCTCGGCGCGCCGGACGGCACGGAGGTGTTCGAGCGCAGCGGCGCGACACGGTACACGCTCCCGCTGACGCACACCGTCCAGGGCAAGGGCTGCCGTTGGGGCGTGCGGGCGTCCACCGAACCGGCCGCGGCGGGCGGGGCGGCGGAGCGGCAGTTCGTCGTCCGGAGGGGGTGCCCGGTCGGATGAGCGGACACGTCGGCGAGGACGAGACCGTGCCGGGGCCCGGGGCGGGCGGGGCCGGTGCCCCGGGCGACTCCCCCGACTCCCCCGACTACAGTGCGACGGCGCTGGGCAGCCACTGGTTCGAGGGTCCGGAGCCGGTCCGGGGCCAGGTACCGCCGCCGGCACCGCTGCCCGGCGCCCCGCCGGCCGGCCCGGACGGCACCCTGGTCGCGCCCCGGCCGGCGGACGCCTCGACAGCGCGTCCGACCACCGGAGTTCCGGAAGAGATCCTGTACGAGGCCGTGCCGGACCGGGTGGAGGGTGAGGTGCTGCGCTTCGGCCCGGGGGTGACGGCCTCGGCACGTCCGGTCGCCGGGCCCGCCACCGCCGCGGGGGTGTGGCACGGCACGCCGGCGGCGGGGACCGACACCGGGGCGGCGCGCCGCCCCGGACGCGGCCTGCGCCGCTATCTGCTCGCCGCCGGTGTCCTCGCCGCCGTGCTGGTGTTCCTCACCTGGCAGCACTTCGGCCCGGGGGTGGCGGTCCGCTCGGTCGAGGTGCGGGCCCCGGCGGCGGAGCCGGGCTGCGACGGCACCGCCGAGGTGGTGGGGACGGTACGCACCAACGGGCGCCCGGGCACCCTGCGTTACCGCTGGGTGCGGAGCGACGGCAGCTCGTCCGGGCTGCTGCGCGAACGGGTGGCCCGGGAGCAGGAGGAGGTCCGCCTGCGGCTGCTGTGGACCTTCCGGGGCCAGGGGGAGCACCCGGCCCGCGCCGAGCTGCGCATCGAGGCGCCGGACCCGCGCGCGGCATCCGCCCGTTTCACGTACACGTGCCCGTAGGCGGCACACACAGGGCCCGGCCACGCATGGGCGGGACACACAGGGCCCGGGCACACAGGGCCCGGCCACACGTGGCATGGGCACACGTGGCATGGGCACACGTGGCCGACCCACGTGTGCGTGGCGCAGATGTGATCCGCCCGCACAGGGGCGGGGCACCCCCCAAGGGGCACCCCGCCCCGGCCCGCCCCTCGCGTCAGGGGAAGTTGACGACCGTCGAGGGGATCGTCGATGTGCCCGACGTGGGCCCGCCCGTGTTGTTGATGACGTGCTCGAACTGGCCGTGGCCGCCGAGGGAGACCACCAGGAGGTTGTGGAACCGCACCCCGGGCTTCACCGGGGCCTTGAAGCCATGGTCCTGACGGATCGTCGGGTCCACGTTGTAGTAGCAGTAGCTGCCCATGCCCCAGCCCTCGTGCTGCTCCACCGAGTCGTCGACCCGGTAGGCGGCGTAGCCCTTGGTGGAGCCGTTCTGGATGGCGGCCTGGTTCGGCGCGTCGTACGCCTTCTCGTTCTGGAAGAAGATCGTCCGGCCGCGTTCGCCGTACCACTCCACGTCGTACTTGTTGAAGTGCTCGACGAACAGGCCGGTGGCGAGGACGTCGTCGCCGTTGACGCGGACGCCGTAGTCGGCGCGGTTGGTCTCCCAGCCCCAGCCCTCGCCGTGGTCGGCGCGCCAGACCCAGGTGTGGTCGATGATGGTGTCGTCGCTGTTGACGACCATGCTGGTGGTCGCCTTGCCGGGGCCGGCGCCGCCGATGCGGATGAACACGTCCTGGACGGTGATCGGGTTGGCCGCGTGGTCGGCGGAGGCGCCCTGGTGGCCGATCTCCAGCAGGGTGGGCGAGTTGACCGGCCCGGCGTCGATGAGGAAGCCGGCCAGGCGCACGCCGTCGACGTCGGCGACCCTCATCGCGGTCACGCCGTTGTCCGGGATGATCGTGGCGAGTCCGAGGCCGAGCACCACGGTGTCCGGGCGGTCGATCTCGATGGTCCGGTCGACGTGGTAGATCCCGGGCGTGAACAGCAGGTGCAGGCCCTGGTCGAGGGCGGCGTTGATGGTGGCGGCGGTCGCGCCGGGCTTGACCACGTAGAACTCGTCCAGCGGGATGGACCGCCCCTGCGGGGTGCCCTCCCAGGAGACGCCCCGGGCGTTGGTCCGCTTGGCGGGGGCGAAGACCTTGTACTCGGTGCCGTCGAGGTAGAGGAAGGGCTTCTCGCGGGAGATCGGGGTGGTGTCCAGGGTGGTGTAGGGCGGGTTCGGGTAGCTGGTGGCGGGTGCGCCCTGAACGCCGGAGAAGGTCATGTTCCAGACGGCGTTGGTCCAGCCGCCGACCGAGCTGTCCCGGGTGTACCACTGCTGCTGCGAGTACGGCCCCGCGGTCCCGTCGATCCTGCTGTCGGCGATGTAGCCGCCGCTGGCCCAGCCGTAGCCGTCGGGGGCGAGGTTGAGGCCGCCCTTGATGTGCATCCGGCGGAACGGCGCGGCCTGGGAGACGGCCCAGCGGTTGGTGCCGTTGACCGGGTTGAGGGTGAGGTTCTCGGCGGCGCGCCAGAAGTTCTGGGTGGCGTTGCCGTTGAACCAGCCGGCGTCCACGGTCACATCGCCGTTGAAGGTGGTGTCGCCGGGCTTGAGGCCGAGGCCGGCGATGTGGGTGTAGAAGCCGATCTGGGCGTTGAGGCCGCTGTAGGTGCCGGGCTTGAACAGCAGGGCGTGGCGGCCGTTGCCGAACTGCGCGGACTCCTGCTGCCGGAAGATCGCGTCGACCTTGCCCTGGATGTCGGGGGTCGAGGGGTCGAAGACATGGACGTTGGGGCCGAGGTCGCCGCCGCCCGGCAGCTCGGGCCCGGTGCCGCCGCCGGTGGTGCCGAACACCTTGAACTCCCAGAGCGAGTAGCCGTATCCGGTGGCGCGGGCGGTGCCGCCGGTGCCGTTGGTCGTGCTGTACGCGGTCGTCCAGTCGGTGCCGTTGAGCGAGAGCTCGATCCGGTACGCCGTGGCGTGGGCGGTCTCCCAGGCCAGGGCGACGCTGCTGACGGCGGCCCGGGCGCCGAGGTCGACCTGGAGCCACTGGGGGTCGCTGAAGGCGCTGGACCAGCGGGTGCCGTTGTCCCCGTCGACGGCCGCCGAGGCGGGGGTGCCGCCGTTCTCCTGGCTGGACGCGGTGGCCGTCTTCCCCTGCGAGAGCAGGACGGGCGCGGCGTACGCGGTGGTCGCGGGCAGCACGCCGAGCAGGGTCGCCACGAGGGCGGTGACAAGGAGGGCGCCGAGGGAACGGCGCCTGGCGAACGCGGCCCAGGACGCGGCGGCGGGGGCGGGTGGTCGCGGGGGTCTGGTCAGGGCAGCAGGCATGAGGGGGTCTCCTGAGTCGGGGGGATCCGCGCGAGAGAGCGCTCTCTCAGAACAGGGATGATTCTCCCGTGTTACGTCAACGTCAAGAGTTGTGCACGAAGGTCCGGCGACACCTGACTCTGACCAGACTTTCCTTCAATAAATTGACACAGAAGGCGAGTTGCCCGTGATCACTGCCCTGTACGGCGTTCGGCAGTGAAGGCGGCCGGGGGCGTACCGTGCGCGATCCGGCAGCCCTCAGGGCCGGGGAGCGCTCTCTCGACCAGGTCCCTGAAACAGGACATTCACGCCGGTCAGGCCGACTCGCGGACCACCAGCGACGGGTGGAAGACGACCGAGGGCTGGAGCCCGTCCGTGCCGCCGATCCGGCGCAGCAGCAGCCGGGCCATCTCGGCGGACATCTCCTCCACCGGCTGGCGCACGGTGGTGAGCGGCGGGTCGCAGGCGAGGGCGGCGTCGCTGTCGTCGAAGCCGACGACCGCCACGTCCCGCGGCACGGTCCGGCCCGCGCGGGCGAGGACGGGCAGTGCGCCCATCGCCATCAGGTCGGAGGCGATGAACACACCGTCCAGGTCGGGGCGTTCGGCGAGCAGCCGCTTCGTCGCGGCGGCGCCGCCCGCGTGGGTGAAGTCGCCCTCGGCCCAGGCGAGATCGTCGATGCCATGTGCGGCGAGGGCGCCGCGGAACCCCTCCAGACGGGCCTGCCCGGCCGGCATGTCCTGGGGCCCGGCCACCGTGCCGATGCGCCGCCGCCCCAGGGACACGAGGTGGTCGGCGGCGAGTTGGGCGCCGGCGTGCTGGTCGACCTCGACATAGGTGGTGCCGGTGCTGCGCGGGCTGCGGCCGGCGAGCACGGCGGGCAGGCCGGTTCCGGTGATCAGTCCGGGCAGGGGGTCGGCGGCGTGCGAGGAGACGAGGGCGACGCCGTCCACATGGCCCTGGCGCAGATAGGCGAGGAGCTGGTCGCGGGAGGTCTCGTCGTCGACGAGCATCAGGACCATCTGCACGCCCGCCGGGCGCAGGACGTCGAGCAGACCGGCGACGACCCGCCCGAAGTAGGGGTCGGAGAACATCCGGCCGACGAACGGCGCGCTCACGGAGCGGCGTTCCTGTTCCGAGACGACCAGCGCGATCGAGTCGGTGCGGCGGGTGACCAGGGAGCGGGCGGCCCGGTTCGGTACGTAGCGGGTGGCCTCGACGGCCTCCAGCACGGTGCGCCGCAGGGCCGGGTCGACCGTCGGCGTCCCGTTGATCACCCGGGAGACCGTCGCCCGGGACACCCCCGCGACCCGGGCCACGTCCTCAAGGGTCGCGGGTCGGGCGGGCGGGAGCGCGTCGGCTGTCATGTGCTTCTTTATACGCGTGCCCCGGGTGCGGAGGTGCACGGGTGTGCGCGGGGGCGCGGGTGCGCGCGGGCACGGCCTGTCGTGGCACGGTGATGATCGCCACGGGACCAGAATGGAACGGCGCATCGGGGATCCGCCTCTTCGGTGCCGTACCGAAGGTCCGGGCTCCGGGCCGCGCAGGTCCGGAGCTCCGGAGATCCCGAAAGGCAGTGGTGACATGGCCGTGGACGCATCGAGCGTCACCGTCGCGGACGACGGGGGCGGCGACGACGCCCCGGAGCGGCGGCCCGGCCCCCTGCCGGCCCTGCCGGCCCTGCCGGCCCGGTTGGCGCGCCGGTGGCCGTTCGCCCTGGCCGCGCTTCCGCTGGCGCTGCTGGCCCTGGCCTCGTGGTACGGACGCCATGTCCGGCCCAGCGCCGACGAGTGGTGCTTCATCCCGGTGGTGCGCGACGACGGGATCGCCGGGCTGGTGGGGAAGTTCTGGTTCACGGACAACGGCCGACTGGCCAACGGCCTGCTGGTGGGCCTCTACACGAAGTTCCCGGTCGCCGGGCACCAGTGGTACGGGCCGGTCAGCGGTGTGCTGATGCTCGTCCTGCTGTGGGCGGTGACCGCGGCGGTGCTGCGCCGGGCGGGTCTGTCCGCGCCGCGCGGGGTGCCGCTGGTGGTCGCGTCGATGGTGACGGCGGTGTTCCTGTTCGCCACGCCCAACACGTACAAGACCTTCTACTGGCCGGCCGCTTCGGTGTCGCACACCCTGGCGCCGGTGCTGGCCCTGGCGGCGGTGCTGCCGTTGCTCAGCGGGCGCCTGGGGCGCGCGGGCCGGCGCGGCCGGGTGGCGGCTCTTGTGCTGGTGGCGGTGGCGGGGGTGTTCCTGGGGACGCTCTCGGAGGAGGCGTCGGTCGTCTCGCTGGTGGTGCTGTCGGCGGTGGTGCTGTGCGCGGGGCGGCTGGTGGTGGCGCGGGCCGGGGGGTACGTCCGGGTGTGGGCGCTGACGGGCATGGCCGGGATCGCGGCGGGGACGCTGATGCTGGTCCTGTCGCCGGGCTCGCGCAACCGGCGGGAGCGGTACGGCGCGGAGAGCGTGTCCATGCTCGCACCGGACTCGCTGATGGGCTCGCTGCGGGGGTATGTGGAGATCCTGGCGACCGTGCTGACGACCTGGCAGTACGCGGGGGCGGTGGCCGTGGGTGTGCTGCTGGGGCTGGTGGCGCGGCGGACGCCGTCCGCGGCGGCCTCCCCGGTGCTGCGGCCGATGCGCCCGGGGCTGCTGCTGGGGCTCGGCGCGGTGGCGTTCCTGGTGAGCGGCTTCCTGTGCACGGTGATCACGTATCCGGTGTTCGGCGCGCAGGTGGTGACGGCGCACCGGACCTGGAACGACTATCTGCTGCTGTTCGTCGTCCTGTTGACGGCGGCGGGCGCGTTCGCGGGGCGGGCGCTGCGGGAGCGGGCGGCGGCGGGTGCCCGCCTGTCGCCCCGGCCGGCGGCCGTGCTGGCGGGTGCGGTGTGCGCGGTGACGGTGCTCGCCCTCGCGGTGCCGCTGGTGTCCCTGGGGCAGGACATGCGGGTCCGGGCCGAGCGCTGGGACCGCCAGGACCGGTTCCTGCGCGAGGGCGCGGCGGAGGGGGCGCGTCAACTGCCGTACACCCCGCTGTCGGTGGGCCGGATGCTGGAGCCGTTCGCCGACCAGGGGCGCCGGAAGTGGCCCGCGCAGTGCGTGGCCGACTACTACCGCCTGGACCGGGTGACGTACTCGCGCACGCTGCCGTGACGCGCCCGGCACGGTGAGGGGTAGGGCCCGGCACGTGCCGGGCCCTACCCCGTTCCGCGCGCGAGGAGTTGGAGCAGCCCCGTCAGGGCCACGCCCGTCACGATCCGGCGGGAGTCGATGAGGGACTGGACGCGGTCCAGGGGCACCCACTCGATGCGGTCCGCCTCGTGGGTGTCGACCGGGTCGGCGACGCGGCGGGCGGAGCGGGCCAGATAGAGGTGGTGGACGGCGTCGCACATGCCGCTGATGGGCTCGATGTACGCGAGGGGCGTGAGCCGGTCCGGGGCGACGGCGTAGCCCGTCTCCTCCAGGACCTCGCGCAGGGCGGCCGCCTCCGGGTCCTCGCCGGGTTCCACGATGCCGCTGGGGATCTCCCAGGACCAGGAGCCGGTGGCGAAGCGGTGGCGCCACATCAGGAGCACGTTCCGGTCGTCGCCGTCGCCGTCGAGGAGGACGACGGCGACGACCGGGGACACCTTCACCAGGTGGTGCTCGTAGCGGGCCCGGCCGGGCGGCTCGACGTCGACGAGGTCGAGCGACACCCAGGGGCTCGTGTAGACGGAACGGTGCCCGTGGACGGCCCATTCGCTGCGGTTGCTCTGCATGGCGGCCACCTTCGCACAGCGCCCGGGAGCACCGGCGGACGGCCCGTCAGCGGCTCCAGGCGGCCTCGCGCGCGGCGGGCTCGGGGACGGCCGCGGGCTCCGTGCCGGCCTGGCCCGCGCCTCCGCCGGTCTCCCGGATCACGTAGTGCGGGCGGCGCTTGGACTCGTGGTAGATGCGGCCCACGTACTCCCCGATGACGCCCAGGGTGGCGAGCTGGATGCCGCCGAGGCCGACGACTGCGGTGATCAGGGTGGCGTAGCCGGGGGTGTCGACGCCGAACAGCAGGGCGCTGGAGACGATCCACAGCGCGTAGGCGAGGGCGGAGACCAGCAGCCACAGGCCGGTGTGGATGGCGAGCCGCAGGGGACGGCTGTTGAAGGAGAGCAGCCCGTCGATGCCGTAGTTGAGCAGCCGCCGGCCGCCCCACTTCGACTGGCCCGCCGCCCGTTCGACGTTGGTGTAGTCGAAGCTCACGGTGTCGAAGCCGATCCAGGAGAACAGCCCCTTGGAGAACCGGTTGGTCTCGGGCATCGCCAGCACCGCTCCGACGGCGCGCCGGGACAGGAGGCGGAAGTCGCCCGCGCCGTCGACGACTTCGACGTCCATGCAGCGCCGGACGAGGCGGTAGTAGGCGCGGCTGAGCGCGGAGCGCACGGCGCCCTCGCCGGTGCGGTCGCGGCGGGCGACGACCTGGTCGTAGCCGTGGCGGTGCAGTTCGAGCATCCGCGGGATCAGCTCCGGCGGGTGCTGGAGGTCCGCGTCCATGAGGACGACCACGTCCCCGTGGGACATGCGCAGTCCGGCGAGCATCGCCGCCTCCTTGCCGAAGTTCCGGCTGAAGGAGGTGTAGCGGACGCGGGGGTCGGACGCGGCGATGCCCTTGAGGAGCAGGCGGGTCCGGTCGGCGCTGCCGTCGTCGACGTAGCAGATCTCGAAGCTCGTCCCGGTCGGCTCCAGGGCGGCGACGAGGGTCCGGTGGAACTCCTCGATGACCTCGCTCTCGTTGAAGCACGGCACGACGACCGAGGTGACGACCGAGGTAACGACCGGCGTGACGACCGAAGCTGGGACCGTTGTCATCTCTCTCCATGCGCTGTGTTGCTGCCGGCGGGCCGCGCGGCGGCGCTGCCCGTTGCATGGAGGGAAGAGGGCCGTCGGTCCGTCGAGGTTGCCTCCATGGTGCGGCGAGGCCGGTCGGGTCGGCGGGAACGGCGTGCTTGCGGCGCGTCGGCGGGAGACCGCGCCTCTCGGTTGACGGTGCGTCAGGCTTCGCGCCGGCGCAGCAGGACCGCGGCGCAGAGGGCCGCGAGGGCGAGGGCGCCCGCCACTCCCCCGGCGACGATGCCGACGCTGTCGTCGATCTCCCGTCCGGCGGAGGCGGGTGCGGGCCGGGGCGCGGGGGCGGCCGCGTTGCCGACGGGCGGGGCGGCGGCCTCCCCGTCGCCGGGCGGTTCCGGGGTCGGCGCGGCCGCCGGCTCGGACTCGGAGGGGCCCGGTGAGGGGAGCGGGACGGGGGGCGGCTCCGCGCTCGCGGGCGGCTCGGCGGGGCGGGAGGGCGCGCCGGCGCCGGGCCCGTCGCCGCCGGGGGCGTCACCGTCGCCCGGGGTGAGGATCACGTCCGAGCAGGAGTAGTACGTGTCGGGGGTGTCCGAGTTGCGCCAGATCGTGTACAGGACATGGCGTCCCGTCAGCCCCTCGGGCAGGCGGACGCCGAAGCGGTACGCGCCCCGGACGAGGGCCGGGTCCCGCACGGTGGCCAGGGGCCGCGCCACCAGGTCGGACCAGCGCAGCGGGGTGCGCGGGTCGTACCCGGGGCGGGTGATGTGGACGGCGAAGGTGCCCCGGTGCGGGATGGTGGAGCGGTAGGCCATGGTGAGTTCGCCGCCCGCCTCCAGGGGTGTGGCGGGCCAGTCCCGGCGGGCCAGGTCGAGCCCGCGGTAGGCGTCGAGTCCGGCGCTGCACAGCTGCCCGTCGGGGATCACCCGGCGGTCGCGTCCGGCCACTCCGGCGACGCGGATGTTGTCCCAGGCACGGAACTCCACTCCCCCGTTGGCGTTGACGGCGGCCCGGCAGGCTGCCGTGGCGCGCAGGGCGGGCCCGCCCGCGCCGCAGGCGGCGGCGCGGCTGACGGGGTCGGTGGGCGCGCCGTGCGCGGCGGCGGGGCCCGCGGCGGGGGCGAGGAGGAGGACGGGCACGGCGGCGGTGGCCGCGAGGACTGCGGCGGCTCGGTGCTTCACGGGCGGACCTCCTGCGGGACGACGGTCGAGGAGCAGTACGGGGCGCGGGGGCGGGATGTTCAGCCGGGAGCCGCCGGTTCCGGTCGGTGCCGGTGGGGCGCTCGGCCGCTTTCCCGGGGCGGCGGCGCAACCTCCCTATTTTTCGTTTCTCGGAATATATTTTCCGCATGACGACAGATACGGGTGGGGTGGCGACGACGCCGGAGGGGACGGCGGCCGCCGGGGAGCCAGGGCTCGGGCGGCGTGCGGTGGCGGAGTTCACGGGCACGGCGGCGCTCGTCACGGTGGTGGTGGGCTCCGGAATCCGCGCGGAGGCCCTGAGCGCCGACCCGGGGGTGGCGCTGCTGGCGAACACGCTGGCCTCGGCGATCGGGCTCGGGCTGCTGGTCGCCCTGCTCGGCCCGGTCTCGGGCGGCCACCTCAACCCCGTGGTGACGTTGGCGGCCTGGTGGTCGGGGCGGCGGCGTTCCGGGTCCGGCCCCGGGGTGGCGGGCACCGGGCGCTGGGTGCCGTGGTACGTGGTGGCCCAGGTCGCGGGGGCCGTGGCCGGGGCCCTGCTCGCTGACGTCATGTCCGGCCGCGCGCCGGGGGCCTGGTCGCGGCAGGTGCGTTCGGAGGGGCATCTGCTGGTCGGGGAGACCGTGGCGACGGCGGGGCTGGTGCTGCTGATCGCCGGTCTGCGGCGGACCGGGCGCGCGAGGTGGACGGCGCCGGCGGTCGCGGCCTATCTGGCGGCGGCGATCTGGTTCACGTCCTCGGGGGCGTTCGCCAACCCGGCCGCGACGCTGGGCAGATCGCTCTCGGACTCCTTCGCGGGCATCGCCCCGGTGTCGCTGCCCGGCTTCGTCGCGGCTCAACTCCTGGGCGCACTGCTGGGGTTGGCGCTGGCGGCGGCGGTGTACGGGCGGGAGCGGGCGCCCGCCCGCCGGAGCGCCGGGGGCTCAGCGGCGGATGTCCGCGACGACCGGCAGATGGTCACTGCCGGTGCGGGGCAGCGTGCGGACGGAGGTGACGGTCGCGCCCCGGGCCAGGATCTGGTCGATCCGCGCGACCGGGAAGGACGCGGGCCAGCTGAACGCCATGCCGGGGCCGTCGACGCCGAGACGTGAGGTGAGCGGGTCGAGCCCCCGGTCGTCCAGGGTGCCGTTGAGGTCGCCGAGCAGGATCACCGTCCCGGCCCTCTCCTCGGCGAGTGCCGCGCCGAGCAGCCTCGCGCTCTCGTCCCGGGGGCCGGAGCTCATACCGCCGGGGCCGAGGCGCAGCGAGGGCAGATGGGCGACATAGACGGCGATGTCGCCGCCGGGTGCCCGGAGGGTGGCGCGCATCCCCCGGTTCCAGCCCGGCCCGATGCCGGACGGCCGGATGTCGACGGGCCGCACCTCCGTCAGCGGGTGCACCGACCAGAGCCCGACGGTGCCGACCACGGCGTGGTGCGGGTAGTCGGGGGCGAGCGTCCGGTGGTAGGCGGGCAGGGCCGGTGGGGTCACCTCCTCCAGGGCGATGAGCTGGGGGCCGGCGGCGGCGAGGGCGCGTGCGGTGGCGGCCGGGTCGGCGTTCACATCGCTGACGTTGTGCTGCACGGCGACCAGGTCCGGCTTCCCCTCGTCCGCGGGCAGGAGCAGTGGCCCGAACAGGACGAGCCAGACGGCGACGGGCAGGGCGGTGGCGGCCGCGGCGAGGGCGCTGCGGCGCAGCAGGGCGCCGAGGAGCAGGACGGGGACGGCGAGGCCGAGCCAGGGCAGGAAGGTCTCCAGCAGACTGCCCAGCCGGGGGCCCGCGTTGGGGACGAGGCCGTGGCCGGCGAGCAGGAGCGCGAGGAGGACGGCGCAGACGGCGGTGACGCGGCCACGCGGGCGCGGGGCGGCCGAACGGGCCGCCGGGGCAAGGGAGTCGGGGGCGGTGGCGTAGGGGGCGGTGGCGTCGGGCGCCTCGGCCGTGCGGGGGCCGGCCGCCCCGGTGCCACCCGCTGCGGTGTCGCCCTCGTCGGCGTTGGCGGCACCGCCCGTCCCGGCACCGCTCGTCCCGGCACCGCCCTGGTCGGCACCGCCCGCGCCGGTGGTCCCCGCGTCCGCGTTCCCCGTGTCGCTCATCCGTGCCTCGCCCCCGTGATCGTCGGCCCCGGCCGCGATCCTGTCAGACCGCCCCGGCCGGGCCCGCGACCACCCCGGGCCGCGTCCGCGCCGGAGCCGGCCGCGTCGGAGTCAGCCGCGCCGCGCGAGGAGGAGGCGGGCGCGCGGGGAGCCGTCCGGCAGGCCGCCGAGACCGGGCAGGGGCGCGAGATCGACGGTGAAGCCCGTGCGCTCCAGGTCGGCGAGGACCCCGGAGAGCGGGAAGGTCCGGTAGTACATGATGAACTTCGGCCGCCAGAGCACGTTCCGTACACGCATCGCGGCATCGAAGCCGAGCAGCGTCCAGTAGAGCCGGCTCCCGGGGCCGGGCGGGGCCAGGACCGGGAAGGCGAACCGGCCGCCGGGGCGCAGCGCGGCGTGCACCTGGGCGAAGAGAGCGGGGCGTTCGGCGGGCAGGAAGTGCCCGAACGCGCCGAAGCTCACGGCGAGGTCGAACGCCTCCCGGAACGGCAGGGCGCGCGCGTCCGCCTGCACCCAGTCCAGGCGGGGCGCGGGGCGCGCGCCGGCGGGACCGGTTCCGTCCGGGGTCGCGGCGGCCCGCTCCCGGGCCCGGGCGAGCATCCCGGCACTGAAGTCGACGCCGGTCACGCGTTCCTCGCACAGTTCGCCGAGGACCCGGACCCCCGCCCCCGTGCCGCAGCAGACGTCCAGGCCCCGGGCGAACGGGCCGTAGGGGCGCAGCGCCTCGGTCACCGGGTCGAGGACCACGTCCGGTGTCCGGAACGGGGTGGCGTCGAACTTGGGCGCGAGGAGGTCGTAGCCGCGCCGGGTGGAGGAGAGCGCCTGGACGGCGAGTTCTCCGAACGTCGGTCCCTGTGGGGTGAACATCGGGCTCAGCCTATCCGCGGGGGCGGCCGGAAAGGGGACCTCACCGGGCAGCCGGTCGTGGGCAGCGATCCGGAACCCGGCCGGAATCCGGGGGTGCTGGTGCGGCACCGGGTGCGCGACACGGCCCGGCTGCTGACGGCGGTCGCCTCCGGCGCCCGGACCGAGGACCTGGCGATGGTGGAGGCGGTCACGGACGACACCCAGCGGCTGGTGGCCCTCAACGAGATCTACCTCGGCAGGCCGGGCCACCAGTCGGCGCGCTACCGCATCGGCCCGGACGGCGGCGCGGCGCGGGCCGCGCACCGGGACCGGAACCCGGACGGGGGCACGGCACCGGCGGGACCGAGGGCGCGGACGAGGCCCAGGCGTCCTCCGGGGTCCTGGTCGGGACGGGGACGGGCGCCACGGGCTGGCTGCGCTCGCTGTGGCGGGAACGCGGCGGTGCTCCGGCGCTGCCCGGCCCCGCCGAGCGCCGGCTGGTCCGGTTCGTGCGCGAGGCGTGGCCGTCGCCCACGACCGGGACCACGCGGGTGGCGGGCTCGCTCGCGGGCGACGAGCGCCTGCGGGTCACCGTGGAGAGCGACCGGTTGGTGGTGTTCGGCGACGGGATGGAGAGCGACGCGCTGGAGGTGATCTGGGGGCAGACGGTGCGCTTCGGTCTCTCCGCGACGGCGCTGCGCCTGCTGGTCTGAGCGGCGACGCGCCGGTCGGGCCGCCCCTCCCCGCCGGGGCCGGCGGCGCACGAGCGGCGGGGCGGCCCGACCGCGTGCAGCGGCCGCAACGACCGATCTCCGCCAAAGTCCGGGCGCCCGGGGCCCCGTCATTTGGCCGGGTCGCACCCTGGTGCGCCGGGGCCGCCGATTCCTAGCATTCGAGCACTCCCGGTCCACTCCGACGGGAGGGCCCGGCGCATTGAGTGTCATGTTCCTGACCATTCAACCATCGACAGCGCCACCGTGTCCGGGCGCATCACCCGTTCGAGCCCGTGCACCGGTCCCCCGCGACCCGTGCCACGCGGTCCGTGACGGCCGCCCCCGCACCCCTGGGGCGGCCGCACCCCCCGGCCCGGGGCGACCTCCGCCCCGGGCACCCGAGGCAATGGAATGGGAGAAGCATGAGAGCCCCGTTACTGGCGGGCGGAGCGGTCGCCGCTCTGTTCGTCTCGGCCCTGCCGGCTCAGGCGGGTCCGACGATCCCCGACCCCCCGCCCGACCGGATCGTCATCGACATCGCCACGGTGAACGGCTCCGGGTGCCCCCTGGGCACCGCGGCCGTGGCGGTCTCCGAGGACAACACCGCCTTCACGGTGACCTACAGCGACTACCTCGCCCAGGTCGGCGGCGGCGCGCCGCCCACGGCCGCCCGCAAGAACTGCCAGCTCAGCCTGCTCGTACACGTCCCCGGCGGGTTCACCTACGCCATCGCGAGCGCGGACTACCGCGGCTACGCCTCCCTCCAGCGCGGCGCGTCCAGCACCGAGAAGGCCTCGTACTACTTCCAGGGCTCCCCGAACACCGAATCCCGGACCCATACGTTCCGCGGGCCGTACGAGGACAACTGGCAGGCCACCGACGACACCGACTGGGCCCAGCTGGTGTGGGCGCCCTGCGGTGTGCAGCGGAACTTCAACATCAACACGGAGATCCGCGTCAACGCGGGCACCTCGCACCCCTCGACCACCAGCTACATGACCATGGACTCGACGGACGGTGACATCAGCACCGTCTACCACCTGGCCTGGAAGGAGTGCCCGAAGAAGAGCTGACTCCCCGCGCTCCCCGCGCGTCCCTCGCCGCCCCGGCCGGGCTCCCCCTTCCCGGCCGGGGCATCCCTCTGCCGGCTCCGGCCCGGGCGCCGCCCCTCTGCCGGACCCGGGGCCGGCGGGCGCCGGGGGTGGCCTACCCTGAGGGTTCGTCATTGGGCGCCGGGCCGTGAACCGGGCGTCCGGCCGACAGGGGCGGGAAGGGGGCGGCGCGGATGAACCGCTGGGCGCGGCGCACCGCCGGGGCCGGCCGTCTGCCGTCCGTACTCCTCGGCCTCTGGTCGCTTCTGATCGTCCTGCTCGGCACCGCCCCGGCCGTCGCCGGCGCTCCCCCGGCCGCCGCCCTGCCCGCCGCCTCCGCGCCCGCGCAGAGTCCGGCCGCGTCACTGCCCGGTCGCGGCTCCCCGGGGGCCCCGCAGGCGCGCCTGCCCGAGCGGGGCGGCTCCGACGCCGCCGTGCAGCGGACCGCACCCGCCGAGCACTCCGTGCGGCTGCCCGCGGCTCCCCCGGCGCTCGCCGGCGCCGCGTACACCGCTCCCCCGCCGCTGCGCGGCACCCTCTGCGCGGACGGCTCCGGCGAACGCGCCCCGCCGCACGCCTCGCACGGCCCCGGGCATCCCCGGGGACCTCCCTCCACACGACACGGCTGACGCGACCGCGTACCGCACGCCCGGGACCTCGTCCCGGGGGCGGGCGCGGCCCTTCCCGCGCGCCGCGCCGCTTCGGCGGCGGTCCGGCGCCCCCGTCCTGTGTCCGCCCGCTCCGGCCGCCGGGTGCGCGACCACGCGCGCCCCGCCGGGGTCCCCTTGTGGAGTCCGTCCATGTCACCCAAGCCCCAACCGCCCACGTCACGGGGACCGAGTCGCCGTGCCACCTGGTGGCGTGCGCTGCTCGCGCTCGCCGTCGTCGGCGTCTCCCTCTACGTCGCCCTGACCACCCCCGCCCGCCTCGGACTCGATCTGCGCGGCGGCACCCGTATCGTCCTGGAGGCCCGGGACTCGCCCACCGTCCGCGCCGACGCGGCGGCCACCGACCGGGCGCTGGAGGTGCTGCGCCGCCGGGTCGACGGACTGGGCGTCGCCGAGCCCTCGCTCGCCCGGTCCGGGGAGCGCCGGATCGTCGTCGAACTGCCCGGGGTCCAGGACCCCCGTGAGGCCGCCGAGGTCATCGGCCGCACCGCGCAGCTCACCTTCCACCCGGTCACCGGGGCCGCGTCGGAGCCGGGTGGCGGCGAAGAGCCGGGCGGCGCGCGGGTGCTGCCCGACCCCGACGCGCCCGGCGCCTTCCTCCGGCTCGGCCCGCCCGCCCTCACCGGGGAGGGGGTGGACGACGCGGCTGCCGTCCTGGACACGCAGACCGGCGGCGGCTGGCGGATCGATCTGTCCTTCCGCGGCAAGGGCGGCGACCGCTGGGCCGAGGTGACCGGGAAGGCGGCCTGCGCGGCCCCGGGCGATCCGGCCCGCCGGGTGGCGATCGTGCTGGACGACCGGATCGTCTCCGCGCCCGGTATGCAGAGCGGGGTGCCGTGCGGCGCGGGGATCACGGGTGGCTCGGCCCAGATCACCGGCGACTTCACCACCGAGGAGGCGCGGGAACTGGCCGCCCTGGTCAAGGGTGGTGCGCTGCCCGTGCCGGTGACGGCCGTCGAGCAGAGCACCGTGGGGCCGACGCTGGGCGCCGAGGCGATCCGGGCGAGCGCGCTGGCCGCCGTCATCGGGCTGCTCTGCACCGGGGTGTTCATCATCGCGGTGTACCGGCTCCTCGGGTTCCTCGCCACCGTCGCCCTCGCGCTGTACGGGCTGATCTCCTACGCGGCCGTGGTCGCCCTCGGCGCCACCCTCACCCTGCCGGGGCTCGCCGGGTTCGTGCTCGCCATCGGGATCGCCGTGGACGCCAACGTCCTCGTCTTCGAGCGGGCGCGGGAGGAGTACACCAAGCCCGGCACCCGGACACGTGCGCCGGTGCGGGATCTGCGCCGGTCGCTGCGGACCGGGTTCTCGCGGGCGTGGAGCGCGGTGGCGGACTCCAACATCACCACCCTGATCGCGGCGGGGCTGCTGTTCGCCTTCGCGACCGGGCCGGTGAAGGGTTTCGGGGTGACCCTCGCCATCGGTGTGGTCGCGTCGATGGTGTCGGCCATGGTGATCACCAGGCTGCTGGCCGAGTGGGCGGTGAGCCGGAAGGCGGTGGCCCGCCGGCCCGGGGTGACGGGGATCGCGGGCACCGGCCGGCTGCGGGCCCGGCTGACCCGCCGGCCGCCCCGGCTGATGCGGCACCGGCGGCGCTGGCCGGCCGTCTGCGCGGGCCTGCTCCTGGTCGCCTTCGCCGGGATCGGGGTGCGCGGGCTGGACTTCGGCGTCGAGTTCACCGGGGGCCGCGTGGTGCAGTACGCGACCGAGCGCCCGCTCGACGCGGACACGGCCCGCGCGGCCGTGGTCGACGCCGGCTTCCCGCAGGCCGTGGTCCAGACGACGGACGACGGAAGCGTCTCCGTGCGGACCAAGGAGACGGGCGACGAGGACCAGCAGCGCATCCGGGAGGCGCTGGCGGCGGACGGCGGCGAGGTGAGTGCCGAGCGGGACGACCTCGTCGGGCCGAGCCTCGGCAACGAGCTGCGCACCCATGCGCTGATCGCCCTCGGGGTCGCCGTCGCGGCCCAGCTCCTCTATCTGAGCCTGCGGTTCCGGTGGACCTTCGCCGCGTCGGCGGTGGTGGCGATGGTGCAGGACGTCCTGCTGGTCGTGGGCCTGTTCGCGTGGCTCGGCAAGCCGGTGGACAGCGTGTTCCTGGCCGCGCTGCTGACCGTGGTCGGCTACTCCGTCAACGACACGGTGGTGGTCCTGGACCGGCTGCGTGAACTGCGGCGCACGGGCACCTCGTTGAGCTGGGCCGCGCTCGCGGACCGGGCGGTGGCGCAGACGCTGCCGCGCACCGTGAACACCGGGATGGGGGCGCTGTTCGTCCTGCTGGCGCTGGCCTTCCTGGGCGGTGACTCGCTGGCCGACTTCTCGGTGGCGCTGCTGGCGGGCGTGGTGCTGGGCATGGCGTCCACGGTGTTCACGGCGATGCCGGTGACGGTACTGCTCCAGGACCGGTTCACGGACGGGCGTCCGGAACGGTCCCGTCCGGCGAAGGGCTCCGGGAACGCGGCGGGCACCGGAGCGGCGGGCCGGCGCGGGCGGACGGGCGACGGGGCCGTGGTCTGAGGCCCGCCGGAGGACCGGCCTCCGGGGCCGGGCGGTGTGGTGCCGCCCGGCCCCGGGCCCGTCCCCCGGCGTCAGAAGTTGGCGGAAGAGCAGGTCCGTACCAAGCCCTTGACAGCCCATGGGTTCACTTCTTAAATCACGTAGTGACCTGAGCACCCCCCACCTTCCCCGGCGCGCGCCCCCACCACTCCGCGCACCCCGAGCCTTCGAATGTCATATGCATGACAGCCCGACCGACCCGCACCCCTTCCTCCCTCATGTCCCGGAAGGGAGAGTCATGGACTCCCCGCACCCCTCCCCACCCCCCGCCCGGCGCTCCCCGCGCCGTTCCCTGCGGCGCAGACTCGCCGTGACGGCGGCGGCGCTGGCGCTCGCCGCGACGGCCACCGGTGTCACCGGCGGCACCCCGGCCGGCGCGGCCCCGCCACCCGCCCCCGCCGCCGGGGCCGCAGCCGTCACCTTCTCCGACGACTTCAACGGCCCGGCGGGCAGCGCCGTCGACGGCTCCAAGTGGCAGACCGAGACCGGCGACAACGTCAACAACCACGAGCGGCAGTACTACACGGCCGGCAACCGCAACGCCGCCCTCGACGGACAGGGCAACCTGGTCATCACCGCCCGCCGGGAGAACCCGGGCAACTACCAGTGCTGGTACGGGCGTTGCGAGTACACCTCCGCCCGGCTCAACACCGCGGGTCGCTTCACCACCACCTACGGGCACGTCGAGGCACGCCTCAAGGTCCCGCGCGGGCAGGGCATGTGGCCCGCGTTCTGGATGCTCGGCAACGACATCGGGCAGGTCGGCTGGCCGGCCTCGGGCGAGATCGACGTCATGGAGAACGTCGGCTTCGAACCGTCGACCGTGCACGGCACCCTGCACGGGCCCGGGTACTCGGGGGCCGGCGGGATCGGCGCCGGGTACACGCTGCCCGGCGGGCAGAAGTTCGCCGACAACTTCCACACCTTCGCCGTCGACTGGTCCCCGAACGAGGTGACCTGGTCGGTGGACGGCCAGGTCTACCAGCGGCGCACGCCCGCCGACCTCGGCGGCCGGCAGTGGGTGTTCGACAAGCCGTTCTTCCTGATCCTCAACCTGGCCGTGGGCGGCTACTGGCCCGGCGACCCGGACGGCAGCACCGTCTTCCCGCAGCAGCTGGTCGTGGACCACGTCCGCGTCACCACCGGGGACAGCCCCTCGACGAGCGGCACCATCACCGGCATCGGCGGCAAGTGCGTGGACGTGGCCGGCGCCAACGCGGCCAACGGGACACCGATCCAGATCACCGACTGCAACGGCAACGCGGCGCAGCGCTGGACGGTGGGCGGCGACGGGACGATCCGGGCGCTGGGCAAGTGCCTGGACGCCGCCTCCGGGGGCACCGCCAACGGCACGCCCGTCCAGCTCTGGGACTGCAACGGCACCGCGGCCCAGCGGTGGGTGGTCACCGGCGCGCGCGACATCGTCAATCCGCAGGCCGACAAGTGCCTGGACGCCACCGGCAACAGCTCCGCCAACGGCACCCGCCTCCAGTTGTGGACGTGCGCCGGCACCGCCAACCAGAAGTGGACGGTGAACCGCTGACGCGCCGCCGGGCGCGGACGCGCGGCGGCTGACGCCCGGCCGGCCGGACCGGCGGGCCCGCCCTTCGGGGAGGGCGGGCCCGCCTGCACCTGCGGCTCTCCGCGCCCGGCACCCCGGCGCGGGGAACCGGACGCGCGCACGGTAGCGTCGGGCGGCCCCCACGATCGGAGTCGTACGGATGCCACGGATTCTCACCGTCTCGGACAGCGTCGTGATCGACGCGTCCCCCTCGGCGGTCTACGCACAGGTCGGCGACCCGACGCGGATGGGGCGCTGGAGCCCGGAGAACCGCGGGGCGGTCGTGCGCGACGGGTCGGCGGGACCGGGCCCGGTGGGCGTGGGCACCGTCTTCGACGGACGGAACCGGCGGGGGCGGCTGAGCTGGACGACGCGCTGCACGGTGACGGCGGCCGACCCCGGTGAGCGGTTCGCCTTCCGGGTGCGGGCGATCGGCGGCCGAAGGCCCGTGCTGCCGGGGCGGATCGCCACCTGGGAGTACCGCTTCGAACCGGCCGACGGCGGCGGAACCCTGGTCACGGAGACCTGGACGGACGACCGGCGCTGGCCGGACGCGCTCGCGAACGCCTTCGACAGGGCGGCGACCCGGGGACACACCTTCGCCGACTTCCAGCGCCGCAACATCCGCACCACGCTGGACAACCTGAAGCGCGCGCTGGAGACGGCGCAGGACGCGGGCGCCTGACCGGTCCTGCGCCCGTCCCGGGCGGCGGGCCGGTCCCGCGCGGACGAGTCCCGGCGAGCCGTCCCGGGCGGCGGGCCGGTCCCGGTCCGGTGGTTCAGTCCGTGGAGAGCCCGGCGGCCGCACGGGCGAGGGCGTCGAGGACGGGGCGGGTCAGCGGGTGGTCCTCCGCGCCCCGCCGTACGGCGGCGAAGACCCGCCGGGTGGCGGCCGGTCCGGTCACCGGGCGGACCACGGCGTCGCGCAGGTCCATGCCCCGCAGCGCCGAGCGGGGCACGAGGGCGACCCCGGCGCCCGCCCCCGCGAGGACCGCGACGGCCCGGAAGTCGTCGGAGAGGTGCACCAGCCGGGGCTGGAAGCCGGCGAGTTCGCAGGCGAGGAGCACCATGTCGTGGCAGGGGTTGCCGGGGTAGGGGCCGATCCAGTCGCTCCCGGCGAACTGCGCCAGCTCCACCCGTTCCTCGGCGGCGAGCGGATGGTCGGCCCGCAGCACGGCGTCGAAGGGCTCCGCGTAGAGGGGGACGCGGGCGAGGCGCCGGTCGTCGGCGCCGGGGGCGCCCCGGTACTCGACGGCGACCGCGAGATCGGCCTCCCCGTCCAGGACGAGGGGCAGGCTCTCGTCGCCCTCGGCGTCCCGGACGCGGACGGCGATCCCGGGCCGCTCCCTGGCCAGGTCCGCTATCGCCGGGGCCACCACCTCGGCGATCCCGGTGGCGAACGCGGCCACCGTGACCGTGCCGGACGAGCCCTGGGCGTAGGCGGCGAGCTCCGCCTCGGCCCGTTCGAGCTGGGCGAGGACGGAGTGCGCGTGGGCGAGCAGGATCTCCCCGGCGGCGGTCAGGGTGACGCCCTTGCCGCCGCGGATCAGCAGGGTGTGGCCGGTCTCCTGCTCCAGGGCGTTGAGCTGCTGGGAGACCGCCGAGGGGGTGAGGTACAGCGCGGCGGCCGCGGCGGTCACCGTACGGTGGTCCGCCACGGCCCGCAGGATGCGCAGCCGGCGGGGGTCGATCACTCGGCCATTGTGTCAGCCCCGGCGGGCGCCCCCGGTGCCGGACCCCGGCGGCCCGTGTCCGGCCCCGGCCGGGGTGGTCGTCCCGCCCGGGGTGGTCGCCCCGCCCGAGGTGAGCGTTCCGGCCGGGTTCAGCCCTGGAGCGCGGCGCGCGCGTCCGTGAACGCGGCCACGGCCCGCTCCACGTCCTCGGTCGAGTGCGCCGCCGAGAGCTGCACGCGGATGCGCGCCTGGCCCATCGGGACGACCGGGTAGGAGAAGCCGATCACGTACACGCCCCGCTCCAGCAGGAGTTCGGCCATCCGGCCGGCCTCGGCCGCGTCGCCGATCATCACGGGGGCGATGGCGTGGTCCCCGGGCAGGATCTCGAAGCCCGCCTCCGTCATCCGCTCACGGAACAGCTTGGTGTTGGCGGCGAGCTTCTCGCGCAGGTCGCCCGCGGACTCCAGCAGGTCGAGGACCTTGAGGGAGGCGGCGGCGATGACGGGGGCGAGGGAGTTGGAGAACAGGTAGGGGCGGGAGCGCTGGCGCAGCAGCTCGACGATCTCCGCGCGGGCGGCGACATAGCCGCCGGACGCGCCGCCCAGCGCCTTGCCGAGGGTGCCGGTGATGATGTCGACGCGGTCCATCACGCCGTGCAGTTCCGGGGTGCCCCGGCCGCCGGGGCCGACGAAGCCGACGGCGTGCGAGTCGTCGACCATGACCATGGCGTCGTAGCGGTCGGCGAGGTCGCAGATCTCGGCGAGCGGGGCGACATAGCCGTCCATGGAGAACACGCCGTCGGTGACGATCAGACGGCGGCGGGCGTCCTGGGTCTCCTTGAGCCGCTGCTCCAGGTCGGCGAGGTCGCGGTTGGCGTACCGGTGGCGGCGGGCCTTGGAGAGGCGGATGCCGTCGATGATGGAGGCGTGGTTGAGGGCGTCGGAGATGACGGCGTCCTCCGGGCCGAGCAGGGTCTCGAAGACACCGCCGTTGGCGTCGAAGCAGGAGGAGTAGAGGATCGTGTCCTCCTGGCCGAGGAACGCGGAGAGACGCTGCTCCAGCTCCTTGTGGATCTCCTGGGTGCCGCAGATGAAGCGGACGGAGGCCATGCCGTAGCCCCAGCGGTCCAGGGCGTCCTTGGCGGCGGCCACGACCTCGGGGTGGTCGGCGAGTCCGAGGTAGTTGTTGGCGCAGAAGTTGAGGACGTCCCCGGGGGCGCCGCCGGCGGTCACGGCGACGGAGGCGCTCTGCGGGGTGCCGATCACGCGTTCCGGCTTGTAGAGGCCGGCGGAGCGGATCTCGTCGATGGTGGCGCGCAGCTCGTCGCGGACGGACGCGTACATGGAGTCTCCTTGAGGCGGATGCCGCGGGCGGGCGGCGGCGATGCGGGGTGGCGGGGCAGCGGGGGCGGGCCGGCGGCGGGGGCGCGGGCCGGGTCAGGCCGTCCAGTCCAGGACGATCTTTCCGCTGCGGGCGCTGGACGCCTCGTCGAACGCGGCGTCGAAGTCCCGGAAGCCGTAGCTGCCGGTGATGACGGGGCTGAGGTCGAGGCCGCCCTCCAGCAGGACCGTCATCGCGTACCAGGTCTCGAACATCTCGCGGCCGTAGATGCCCTTGATGGTGATCATCGAGGTGACGATCTTCGACCAGTCGACGGCGAAGTCCTCGGCGGGCAGGCCGAGCATGGCGATCCGGCCGCCGTGGGTCATGTTGTCCACCATGTCCCGCACGGCCTCGGGGCGGCCGGACATCTCCAGGCCGATGTCGAAGCCCTCCTTCAGGCCGAGCTGCCGCTGCGCGGCGGCGATGTCGGTCTCGGCGACGTTGACCGCGAGGGTGGCCCCGGCCTTGCGGGCCAGTTCCAGGCGGGGCTCGCTCACATCGGTGATGACCACGTTGCGCGCGCCGGCGTGCCGGGCGACGGCGGCGGCCATGATGCCGATCGGGCCCGCGCCGGTGATCAGCACGTCCTCGCCGACGAGCGGGAAGGACAGCGCGGTGTGCACGGCGTTGCCGAAGGGGTCGAAGATGGCGGCGACGTCCAGGTCCACCTGGGTGCGGTGCACCCAGACGTTGGAGGCGGGCAGGGCGACGTACTCGGCGAAGGCCCCGTCCCGTCCGACACCCAGGCCGATGGTGCTGCGGCAGAGGTGGCGGCGGCCGGCCAGGCAGTTGCGGCACTTGCCGCAGACGAGGTGGCCCTCACCGCTGACGATGTCGCCGACCGCGATGTCCGCGACATCGGCGCCGACCGAGGCGACCTCGCCCACGAACTCGTGCCCGAGGATGCGGGGCGTGCTGACGGCCTGCTGCGCCCAGCCGTCCCAGGAGCGGATGTGCAGGTCGGTCCCGCAGATGCCGGTGCGCAGCACCTTGATCAGCACATCGCCGGGGCCGGTCTCGGGCTCCGGCACGTCCATGAGCCACAGCCCGGGCTCGGCGTGCTGCTTGACAAGTGCCTTCATGGTGCGGCTCCAGGCATGTGACGGGACTGACCGGATACCGAAAATACGGCTCCGCCCAGTGGACGGGCTCCAATCTGCCCAGCTCGGAGCGTCGCGTCCATCGAGGATTTCTTAAGCGGCCCCACAGGGGAGCTTCAGATGCCCGATCGGTCCCGCCGGAAGGCGTCGTCCCGGCTCAGCCGGTGCGCGTCCCGGCTCAGCCGGTGTGCGGGTCCGGCTGGCGGGCGGCGACGCCGAGGTGTTCGCCGACGCGGTTGACCATCAGGGTCATCTCGTAGGCGATCTGTCCGACGTCCGCGTCACCGGCGCTCAGCACGCACAGACAGCTGCCCTCGCCCGCCGCGGTCACGAAGAGCATGGCCTCGTCGAACTCGACCATCGTCTGCCGGGCGCGCCCGGCGCGGAAGTGGCGGCCGGACCCGCGGGCGAGCGAGTGCAGTCCGGAGGAGACGGCCGCCAGGTGCTCGGCGTCCTCCCGGGCCAGGCCGGTGCTCGCGCCGGTGACCAGCCCGTCGTTGGAGAGCACCAGCGCGTGTGTGATGTGGTCGACCCGCTTGGTCAGATCGTCCAGCAGCCAGTCGAGTCCCTTGTCCAGCGCCATCGTCGCCGTCCCCCTCCGTCGTACGTTCCCCGTGGCCTCGCGTCCGGCCGCCAGCCTTTCGCACGCGGCGGCGCACGGCAAGGTGCTGCCCCGGGCAAGGGCCCACTCGCGGCATGGGACCCGGTCTAGCCGACGGACTCCAGCAGGCGGGCGGCGTGCATACGGCCCGCGTACTCAACGAGGCGCACCAGCACCTCCTTGCCCGAGTCGCGGTCGCGTGCGTCGCAGAGGAGGACCGGGGTGCCCCGTTCGAGGTCGAGCGCCCGGGACACCTCGTGCGCGCCGAACGACCGTGCGCCGGGGAAGCAGTTGACGGCGACGACGAACGGGATGCGGCGGTGCTCGAAGTAGTCGACGGCCGGGAAGCAGTCGCTGAGCCGCTGGGTGTCCGCGAGGACCACCGCGCCGAGCGCCCCGTGCGCGAGTTCGTCCCACACGAACCAGAAGCGCTCCTGGCCCGGGGTGCCGAAGAGGTAGAGACCGAGGCCGGAACGGACGGTGATCCGGCCGAAGTCCATGGCCACGGTCGTGGCGCGCGGGACGCCGTCCCCGGTGGTGGCGGCCGCTCCCGCTTCGCCGAGGGGGGCGGGGCCGGTGCCCGGTTCGCTGACGAGTTCCTCGGTCCGCAGCGGGCGGATCTCGCTCACCGCCCCGACCAGCGTCGTCTTGCCGGCGCCCGGACCGCCGGCGACCAGGATCTTCAGGGCGAGCGCGGAGTCGTCCGCACCGCTCCCGTCGTTGTACGCGAAGGCCATGGCTCACTTCTTCCAGGAGGGGCGGGCGGGAAAGGGAGTACGGGTGCGGGCGGATATTCGCTCGCGGCGGGGCGGGCGGCGGCCGATGATCGGGCCGTGCACACCGTTCTGGAGACCGAACGCCTCACGCTGCGGCCCTTCGACGCCGCCGACGCCGAGAGCGTCCTCGCCGTGGACAGCGACCCCGAGGTCATGCGCTATCTCAACGGCGGACACCCGGTGGCCCGGGAGGAGGTGGTGCGCGAGACGATGCCGCGGCTGCTCCGCCGCCATCCCCTCGGTGCGGCCCCGTCCGGACCGGGGTATCCGGGCTACTGGGCGGCGGAGGAACGCGTCTCGGGCGGCTACCTCGGCTGGTTCGAGTTCCGTCCGGTCGACGGGGAGAGCTGGGCCGAGGTCGAGCTGGGCTATCGGCTCGGCCGGGCCGCCTGGGGGCGCGGACTCGCCACGGAGGGCGCGCGTGCGCTGCTCCGCCTGGGCTTCACGACCCTGGGGGTGGAGCGGGTGGTGGCCACCACCATGACGGTCAACACCCGTTCCCGCCGTGTGCTGGAGAAGACCGGCCTGCGCTGGGTCCGCACCTTCTTCGAGGAGTGGCCGGAGCGCATCGAGGGGTCCGAACAGGGTGACGTCGAGTACGCGGTGACCCGGGCGGAGTGGCTGCGGGAGGTGTCGGCGGGCGGCGGGCGGTGAGCCCTCAGAGCGCGCGCAGACCGTCGATGAGCTCACGCAGAATCCTTTCGTCCGAGAGGAGTTCCACCGAGGGGGCCGGTGCGACGCGCACCAGTCCGGCGGCGAGCAGGTCGCCGACGAGGACCCGGACCGCGGTGACCGGCAGATCCGCGTCCGCCGCCAGGTCGGCGACCGACTGCGTCCCCCGGCGGCACAGGTCGAGCAGGGTGCGGTGCTCGGGGCCGAGGAGGGAGTCCGCGGCGGGGGCGGGAGTGTCCGGGGCCGCGGCGATGAGCGCGGTCAGATCGAGGCGGGCCCCGTCCGTCCCCCGGCCCGTCCGGCCGCCGATCATCGCGTACGGGCGGACGAGGGGGCCGGGGTCGGGGTCGTACCACCGGCCGCCGACCGGGTCCGGCGGCCGCGGGGCCGGACGGGAGGGGGTCGGCACCCCGGTCGGCGGGGTGCCCGGCATCGCGGCCGGGGCCGTGGCGGGGCGCGCGGCCGTGGCTGCGGCCGGGCCGGGTACGGGCGTCTGGCCGGTGTGCTCGACCGCGGGCGCCCCGGCGTGGGCGCGCCGCCCGGTGCCCGCCGGCGCCGGAGGGGGCGGCGGAAGCGGTGTCCCTCCTCCGGGGACGGCGTGTGATGGGCGCATGGCCTCCTCGTTCCGGGTGCGGATCGGAGTACGTCGAAACGATCCGGCGCGTGGGGGGTTGCGCGGCCGTGTGGTCCCGTGTGGTCCCGTGGCTCAGGGACGCTAGCCCGCGGACTGCCGTCCGCGCGGGCGACAGTCCGAAAGCTGATGGAAGCTGACAATCCGACGCTCCAGAACGATCACTCCGGGCACATCTGTGCACGGAACGGTCGCCTCCGGGCCGCATGATGGGTTCATGAGCGACGACCACAGCGGTGACGGCCACGGCGACCACAGCACCGACGACCGCACCCGCGTGCAGGAGTTCTTCGGGTCCCGGGCGGCCGGCTGGGACGCGAAGTTCCCGGACGACGGCCCCACCTACGCCGCGGCTGCCGCGGCCCTGGGGCTGCGCCCGGGCGACCGCGTGCTGGACGCGGGCTGCGGCACCGGCAGGGCGCTCGCGCCCCTGCGCTCCGCCGTCGGCCCCACCGGCGCGGTCCTCGGCATCGATCTGACGCCCGCCATGCTGGACCAGGCCCGGGAGAAGGGGCGCGAGGCACGGGGGGCGCTGCTCCTCGGCGACGTGGCCCGGCTCCCCGTGCGGGACGCCGCGCTGGACGCGGTGTTCGCGGCCGGCCTGATCGCCCATCTCCCCGAACCGGCCAGGGATCTGCGCGAGCTGGCGCGGGTGGTGCGGCCCGGCGGGGTGCTCGCGCTGTTCCACCCCATCGGGCGGGCCGCGCTCGCCGCCCGCCATGGCCGCGAACTCGGCGAGGACGACCTGCGGGCGGAGCCCAACCTCCGTCCGCTGCTGTCCCGTTCGGGCTGGCTGCTGACCTCCTACACCGACCGGGACGACCGCTTCCTCGCCCTGGCCGAGCGGGTCGGCGGCTGACCCGCGCGCACGGGGGGCCGTTGGCAGTCGGCGGGCGCGCCGGCTGCGGTATGCCGGCTGACCCGCGCGCACGGGGGGCCGTTCCCGTCCGCTCGCCGCGGGCCGGCCGGGAGCGGCGGGCGGACGGTGGGTGAGCGGCCGGGGAGCGGCTGTTCGAACTCGGCACGCCGGTGGAAGACTTGAGGTACCGGCGGCAGGTGCCGCACCCTCGCCCGGAGAAGGTGGTCCGCGTGTTCGCCCTCCGCAAGCTCCTCGACCGGCTCCGCACGCTGCTCGCCCCGCACCCGCCCGTGCCCGTCGGGCCCCCGGGGCGCTCCGGCCCCCGGCACAACGTCTTCGAGGCGGCCGCGACCTATGTCACGGCGAGCGTCGAGGACGACCAGGACCGCGCCGACGAGGCCACCGGCTGGGTGGCGCCGGACGCGCTCGTCTTCGGGATCAACGAACTCGCCTGCCGCGCGGTGATCGCGCTCGCCCGGGAGCGCGACCAGCCCGTCGAGGCGGTCGCCCGCGGTCTTCTGGGCCTGCCGGGAGCGGAGGCGTCCCGACCGGTCTGACGCGCACCGGCCGCCCATCCGGCTGCCCGCCCCGTCCCGGACGCGCCTCTGCCCGACCCTCGACGCGCGGGTTACCCACTGGTTAAGGTGCGCCGACGAACGATGGGACCGGGAGGCAGCCGTGGCCGGGGCGGATGAGGTCGTGGACGACGACGCGCTGTACGTACTGACCGCTGTGCTGCTCACGCCCGCGCAGTTCCCCGGCGTGCTCGGCGACGACTACCCGCAGGCGTGCGCCGCCCTGGACCTGGAACCGTACGCCGAGGGGTACGGGCTGGTGCTGGGGCAGGACGCGGCCGGAGCCCGGTGGACGGTGGTCGTCGACGATGTGTCGCTCGTCGCCGTGGCCATCGCCTCCTGGGACTGCGGCATGGAGTACGACCTGTCGCCGGACGAGCGCTCGATGGTCAGCGCGCTCCCCGGCTGGCCGGTGGAACTCGCCGTCGCCGCCCCCGGCGTCCCCGCGCCCCATGACCCCGACCCCCAGGACGCCGGCCGGGCACCGCTCGCCCCGCCGGACGTGGACTCCTGGGGGTCGGCCCAGCGCAGGCTCGGGGCGGACGAGGTGGCCCTCCAGTGGGCGCAGTGGCGCGCGGAGACATCCCCCGAGGACGCGGACCCGGGCGAGCCGCGGCCCGGGGAGGGCGCCGAGGGCACGGAGGCGTCCGGCGCGGAGACGGTCGAGGCCCCCGGCGCGGAGGCGGCTGCCGACGCCGGGGCGGACGCCGAACCGGCCACGGCCGCCGCAAGCGACTCCGGCACGGCCGCCGAGGCCCACGCCGACCCGGAACCGGCCACGGCCGCCGACCCGGAACCGCCCACCGAGTCCGACCCACCCGCCGAACCGCGACTCGACGCGGAGGTGCGCCGCGCCCTGCGCGAGGCGCGCGCGTACGGCGAGCAGGCTCCCCCGCCCGGCCGCGTCCGTTCCGCCTTCGCTCCCGGCGGTGCGCGCACGATCCGCGCCGACGGCCCCGGCTGGTCGATGGTCGCCCGGACCGACGACATCGCCTATCTCCTCCTGGACACCGAGCCCTGCGAGGTCATCCCCGTGCCGCGCGGCCCGGAGCTGGAGTCCCTGCTGGAGGTGCTGGAGAAGGTCGCCGTCCACCCGGCCTGACGAGCCTGCCCCCGGCAGGCCCGGCTCGGCCCGCTCGGCGCTCCCCTCAGCGCCCTATCTCACGGCGGGACGAGACCCGGCGCAGCCTGCGCCGCTGACTGGGGTCGAGCATCAGATACGCGGCCGTCGGCACACCCAGCACGATCAGCAGCGAGAACCAGAACCCGATCAGCGGCCACAGGAGCAGACCGACGGCCACTCCCCCGATGACGATCTTCGTACGTGTCGACATGTCGTCGCCTCCTTCGCGGCGGCTGCCGCTCCTGACCGTAGAACGCGCCCGCATCTCAGACGGTTCCCCGTACCGCGCCGGAGTCGCGCAGGGGTTCCCCGACCTCGTGCAGGTGGCCCAGGGCCTGCCGGTACGAGTCGAGGAGCCCGGTCTCCGTGTACGGCAGGCCCAGGTCCCGGCAGTGGGCGCGGACCAGGGGCCGGGCCAGCCGCAGATGGGGGCGGGGCATGCTGGGGAAGAGGTGGTGCTCGATCTGGTAGTTGAGTCCGCCGAGGAGCCAGTCGGTGACCGGGCCGCCGCGGATGTTGCGTGAGGTGAGGACCTGGCGGCGCAGGTGCCCCCAGTCCCTGCCGTGCTCCTCGTCCGGCATCTCCATGCCCTTGTGGTTCGGGGCGAAGGCCATGCCGAGGTGCAGTCCGAGGACCATCTGGTGCAGCAGTGCGAAGAGCAGGGCGCGGACCGGGGGCATCGAGGCGAACAGCAGGGCCGTGTATCCGGCGACATGGGCGGTCAGCAGCACCGCCTCCACCAGGCGCTCCCGGTCCCGGCGCCGGCCGGTGCCGCCGGTGAAGACCGCACGGAAGCCGTAGACCTTGAGGGCGATGCCTTCGAGCGTGGTCAGGGGGAAGAACAGCCACGCCTGGTGCCGGGTCAGCCACCCGCGCGGCCCCGTCCGCCCCACGGCCTGCCGCTGGGTGAAGACAAGGACGTCGGCGGCGACGTCGGGGTCCTTGTCGACGTGGTTGGGGTTGGCGTGGTGGCGGTTGTGCTTGTCGTTCCACCAGGCCCGGCTCATCCCGAGCAGCAGGTCGGCGTGGACGAGCTGGACGATCCGCCCCGCGCGGCGGTTCCCGGTGATCTGCGCGTGCCCCGCGTCGTGGCCGAAGAAGGCGGCGCGGGCGGAGAGCAGCGCGAGCGGCGGGGCGAGGAGCAGCACCCACCAGGAGCCGCCCGCCAGGGCGACACCGGTGACCACCGCCGCCAGGGCGAGGAGGTTGACGCCGATGCCGCGTGCGTACCAGCCGACCCGGCGGTCCAGCAGCCCCTGCCCCCGGACGGCGCGCAGCAGCGGGGCGAACTCGCTCGCGGCCGGGGCGGTCGGCGCGGCCCCAACGGACGCGGGGGACGGAACGGGCGGGCGGGGCGCGGGTGGCGCATCGGGTACGCGGTCGGCGGGCGGGGCGGCGGGCTGGGGCATGGCGGTCTCCGGTCCGTCGGATGGGCACGGGGTGGGCGCGGACCCGTCGGCCACGGCGGGCGGCATCGGGTCCTGCGCGTCAGCTGTGCCGTGACCTGAGAAAACGTACGGATCGGGGGCCCGCGGGGACCATGGCGGCACCACCCGGGCCGGTCCGGGGGTCCGCCCGCCTCCCGGGGTAGTGCCTGCGACACCCCCGTCCACGGGTCCACCCGTAGCCGTCCCGAAAAGCGGTGCGGACCGGTCGCCGCTGAGGTACCATCGGCGGCTCCCGCGCCCAGTAGTCAAACTTGAGGAATACGCCATTCCTGTGCCCAGGCCCTCCGCGACCCCCACACCTCCCCCTTCCTCGCCCCCGCCCCTCGATACCGACCTGGCCCGTCACCCCGCCGTCTTCCTGCCCGGTGACCCGGCCCGCACCGGCCGGGTCGCGTTCCTGCCGCCGCCGGCCGACGAGGGCACCGCCCGCCCCGGCACGGGCACCGTCACGGCCGTCGTCCCGGTCGCCGGTGGCGGCGTCCGCGCCGAGGAGCGCACCGCGGTGGTCCTGGACCTCCCCGACGCCCTGCCCGTGCTGACCCGCGCCCGGGTCCGCGAGGACGCCTCACCCTCGGCCGCCTTCTGGGGCGCCGCCACCGTGTTCGCCCTGCACCTGGCAGCGCGGGGGCTGCTGCTCCCGGGGCTCAGCCCGTCCGGCCACGACGCCTGGCGCATGGGTCCCCTGACGCCCGCCGATCTGGACCGGCTGCGCACCCTCGCCGCGTCGATGCCGCCCTCGGCCCACGCGGTGCCCCTCCCCGCCGATCCCGCCCTCGGCCCCGGGGCGGGATCGCTTCTGCTGCCCGAACCCGAGCGTCTGCTGCGGCAGTTCACCGACGCGGTGGCCGACACCCTGCCCCGTACCCCCGCCGCCCCGGACGCCGCCGGAGGTCCCGCGTTCGCGGCCCGGGAACCCCAGCGGCTCCCGGGCCTCGCCGCCTGGGCGGCGGACATCGCGGCCGGGCACGACGCGGGCGTCCGCCTCTCCCTGCGTATCGAGGTGCCCGGTCTGGCCACCGCGGGCGAGGACGGCACGGGCGCCTCCTTCCGCGCGGTCGTCCAGGTGCACGGCGTGGCCGACCCGGGGCTGGTCGCGGACGCGGCCGACATCTGGGCAGGAACGGGCGCGGCCGCGGCGGCCTTCGGCCCGCGTGTCCGGTTCGACGCCCTGCTCGCGCTGCGCCGGGCCGCCCGCGCCTGGCCGCCGCTCACCCCGCTGCTGCACACGGCGGTGCCGGACGCGGTCGAGCTCGCCGACGAGGAGGTCACCGAGCTGCTCGGCGAGGCCACGCGCGCCCTCGCCGCCGCCGGTGTCCAGGTCCACTGGCCCCGGCGGCTCGCCCGCCGGCTCACGGCCCGCGCGGTCATCGGCGCGGCGGACCCGGCCGGCACCGGAGCCGACGGGTCCGGAGCACACCGGACGCACGGCCACGGCCCGGAGGCCACCGGCGGGGGCCCGCCCGGATTCCTGTCCGCGGACGCCCTGTTGTCCTTCGACTGGCGCTTCGCCCTCGGCGACCAGGAGGTCAGCCGGGCCGAGCTGGACCGTCTGGCCGAGGCCGGCCGGCCGCTCGTGCGGCTGCGCGACTCCTGGGTGCTCATCGACCCCGAGGAGGCCCGCCGCGCCCGGGACGGCAAGGACCGGACCATGACGCCGGTGGACGCCCTCGGGGCCGTCCTCACCGGCACGGCCGAGGTCGACGGGCGGCGCGTCGAGGTCACGGCCGCCGGGTGGCTGGAGACCCTGCGGGCCCGGCTCGCCGACCCGGAGGGCGGCCGGCCCGAGATCGCCCAGCCCGCCGCGCTCGCCGCGCCCCTGCGCGACTACCAGCTCCGCGGCCTCGACTGGCTGCACCGGATGACCTCCCTCGGGCTGGGCGCCTGCCTCGCGGACGACATGGGCCTGGGCAAGACGATCACCGTCATCGCCCTCCATCTGCACCGGCAGACCGACCCGGCCTCGGCCGGGCCCACCCTCGTGGTCTGCCCGACCTCCCTGATGGGCAACTGGCAGCGGGAGATCGAACGTTTCGCCCCCGGCACCCCGGTCCGCCGTTTCCACGGCCCGGCCCGTTCCCTGGACGACCTCGCCGACGGCGAGGTCGTGCTGACCACGTACGGCACGATGCGCCTGGACACGGCGCGCCTCGCGGACGCGGGCTGGGGGCTGGTCGTCGCCGACGAGGCCCAGCACGTCAAGAACCCGTACGCGGCCACCGCGCGGCAGCTGCGCACCATCCGCTCCAAGGCGCGCGTGGCGCTGAGCGGCACGCCCGTGGAGAACAACCTCTCCGAGCTGTGGGCCCTCCTCGACTGGACCACGCCGGGTCTGCTGGGCCGGCTCGGCACCTTCCGCCGCCGGTACGCGGAGGCGGTCGAGGGCGGTGCCGACCCCGCCGCCGCGGCCCGGCTGGCGGCCCTCGTCCGGCCGTTCCTGCTGCGCCGCCACAAGTCCGACCCCGGTATCGCGCCGGAGCTGCCGCCGAAGACGGAGACCGACCATCCGGTGTCCCTGACGCGGGAGCAGACCGCGCTGTACGAGGCGGTGGTGCGCGAGAACCTGGCGGCGGTCGCCGCGGCGGACGGGATGGAGCGGCGCGGGCTGGTCGTGGCGCTGCTGACCGCGCTCAAGCAGATCTGCAACCACCCGGCGCAGTACCTGAAGGAGGAGGACCCGCGGCTTGCGGACCGTTCGGGGAAGCTGGAACTCCTCGACGAGCTGCTGGACACGATCCTCGCCGAGGGCACGGGGGTGCTGGTGTTCACCCAGTACGTGGCGATGGCGCGGCTGCTGGAGCGGCATCTCGCGGCGCGGGGCGTGCGCACCCAGTTCCTGCACGGCGGCACCCCGGTCGCCGAACGCGAGGCCATGGTGAGCCGGTTCCAGGAGGGGGAGGTGCCGGTGTTCCTGCTGTCGCTGAAGGCTGCGGGCACGGGCCTCAACCTGACGCGGGCGGAGCATGTCGTGCACTACGACCGCTGGTGGAACCCGGCCGTCGAGGCGCAGGCCACCGACCGGGCGCACCGCATCGGGCAGACCCGCCCGGTGCAGGTCCACCGGCTGATCGCCGAGGGCACCATCGAGGACCGGATCGCCCGGCTGCTGGAGCGCAAGCGGGACCTGGCCGACAGTGTCCTCGGCTCGGGCGAGGGCGCGCTGACCGAACTGACCGACGCCGAACTGGCTGAACTGGTCGAGCTGCGAGGGAGCGGACGATGAGCGGCGCACACGACGAGCACGAGCACGCGGCCGGGGGCGGGGACACGGACGCGGACCTGGTGAGGACCTTCGAGGCGCTGCCTCCCGCCCGGGGGCGGGCGTTCGCGACGACCTGGTGGGGCCGGGCGTGGCTGGGCGCGCTGGAGGACACCGCCCTGGACGGGGAGCAGTTGCGCCGGGGCCGGCGGCAGGCCCGGGAGGGCGCGGTCGGGGCGGTGAGCGTGCGCCCCGGGCGGATCACGGCGGTGGTGCGGGACCGGGACGGCACGGCGTACCGCAGCGATGTGCTGCTGCAGCGGCTCGGCGACGAGGAGTGGGACCGCTTCCTGTCCGCGGCGGTGGAACGCGGGGAGCACATCGCCGCGCTCCTCGACCGGGAGATGCCGCCGCATCTGGTGGAGGACGCCGCGGCGGCCGGGGTGGACCTGCTCCCGGGGATCGGCGATCTGGAGCCCGAGTGCACCTGCGAGGCGTGGGACCACTGCCCGCACACGGCCGCGCTCTGCTACCAGTTGGCGCGGCTGCTGGACCGGGACCCGTTCGTGCTGCTGCTGATGCGCGGACGCGGGGAGCGCCGGCTGCTGGACGAACTCCAGGTGCGCAGCGCCTCGCGGGCGGCGGCGCCGGACGAGCCGGAGGTACCGGCGGTGGAGGGGGTGCGCGCCGACGAGGCGTTCGCCGCGGCGGAGATCCTGCCCGCGCTGCCTCCGGTGCCGCCGCTGCCCGAGGCGCCGGGTCCGCCGCCGTCGCTGGACGCGGAGACCGATCCGGGGCCGGGTGTGGACGCGGCGGCGCTGGAGTTCCTCGCGGCGGACGCGGCGGGCCGGGCGCTGGCGCTGCTCGGGCGCGCGCTGGCGCCGGGGCACGGGGACCGGGCGCCGGAGCGCGCCCCGGACCGGGCCGAGGATTCGGTCCGTCTCGCCGCGTCGGCGTACGCGTTGGCGTCGGTGTCTGCATCGAGGGGCGCGTCGGGCCGGGGGCCGGGGCCCGGAACGGAGTCGGGGACGGGCTCGGACACAGATCCGGCTCCAGGTCCCGGAACGGACCCGAGTCCGGCCCCCGGTCCGGCCCCCGGTCCGGGCTCGGACGCTGGTCCGGCCCGGGGCTCGGGTCCGGACGCAGGTCCGGCCGGGGGCTCGGGTCCGGACGCAGGTCCGGCCGGGGGCTCGGGTCCGGACGCAGGTCCGGCCGGGGGCTCGGGTCCGGACGCAGGTCCGGCCGGGGGCT